>JALNXV010000324.1 GCA_023230175.1 Candidatus Cloacimonadota bacterium | reverse complement strand
ATCATAAACTAAGTTTCTTTCACGACCCATACCTCCGCAAACCACAGCATTAGCTATCCCATCATCAGAAATTATTTCATAACCAAAGCCATTTCCTTTTGTTTCATGTCTTTTTTTATGAGCTTTTAATGTATTCAAATACCTATCTGATAAATAATATTTTACTGACACCGTACTCGTTTCTTTTATATCTCTGAAACATACTTGATTATTCAAAGGTTCGGGATATGAAAAATCACTAATCCCTAAGTCTTTTCTGAATCCTACAATAAATATTCTTTCTCTATTTTGAGGTACTCCAAAATCTTTTGCATTAAGTGTCTGTGGATTTGGAACATAGTAATTTAAATCATCACGTAAAACACTAAGAATAATTTTTAAAGTTTTACCTTGATCATGATTTCTTAAACCTTTAACATTTTCAAGGAGAAAAGCTTTAGGTTTTTTCCTTTTAAGAATCTCAGCAACATCAAAAAAAAGTGTCCCTCTAGTATCTTCAAAACCGGCTCTACGCCCGGCTATAGAAAAAGCCTGACACGGGAATCCTGCACATAATATGTCAAAATTGTCAGGAATACAATTTTTAATTTCATCTTTTGTAATATCTCCAAATGGTACTTCTCCAAAATTTACATGATATGTTTTTTTTGCTTGTTCATCCCATTCACTGGTAAAAACACATTTACCTCCTAAGCTTTGCATTGCTAACCTAAAACCACCAATACCTGCAAATAAATCAATAAATTTAAAAGTTGACTTATCCGGCTCAGAAAAAGGTGCTAACTTTTTCATATCAAAAATTAATAGTTGCAAAGCACTTTCTGCTATTGAATCTGAAATTCTCTTATCAGGATATTTATATTCTAAAGCATGTCTAACATGTTCAATTGCTAACTTTTTATAAAAATTTAATTCTTCATTTTGATTACTTAAATAATGTGTAAAAGCGGCTATCCCGGTATCAGCCGTTTCAATAACTCTAATTTTATAAGTTTTTCCGCAAATCTCTTCAAATGATATTTTTTCTTTTAACTTCATTTATTTTATCCTCTATTACTGCTAAACATCTTATTAAGTCTTTTTCAATTTCTTTTCCCCAAAACCTTATAACTATCCAACCATTTCGTTCTAACTCAGCATTTACTTCAATATCTCTAGATATATTTCTTTCTATCTTTTGATGCCAAAATTCAACATTAGACTTATGTTCATGTTTTTTTAATTCCCAATCTTTTCCATGCCAAAACTCACTATCACAAAATATAGCAATTTTAAATTTTTTAAAAGTAAAGTCCGGTTTTCCAAAGACTGATTTATCATTTTTTCTATATCTATAACCTTTTCCCCACATAGCTTTTGCTAATAAGGTCTCTATCTTTGAACCTTTAGACTTAACGGCTTTCATATTTTTTATTCTTTGCTCTTTTGTAAGTTTATCCATATATCAACACTATTTAATCAAGTAAATATAGTCAAGTAAAATGATAAAAAATATCTTTACACAGCAAAGCATTGCATATTGGAATTAAGTTTTATCCTAGAGAAAATAACAAGTTACTACATTATTATTATACCTTATTACTCTACAAATGCCCGACAAGCGATATTAAACTCTTCCTGGCTTGGCATAAAGCATTTTTCTTTAGTTGCAAAACCTGCATCAAATTCTTTAAAAGCCTCTTCAGTAATACCATAATAAACGACACTTGAGATGTATTTCCAATTATGTCCTTTGAGGCATCCCTTTTCAAGTTCAAGAACTAATAAACTATAGGGAAATCTACCCTCATTATCACTGACATTAAGGCTTTTAGAACCAACAAAACCATGTTTACAATAATTATGTGGATGGCCATAGATGATTATTGCTTTATAACCCATTTCTTTAGCTTTCTCAATAGTATGTTGAATCAGTTTTGAGCCTATACCTTTTCTTTGGAGTTCAGGAAGTACGCTGACAGGTCCAAAAGTTGTTGTTTTTAAAGGTAAGCCTTCTTCATTTACTAAAGAAGATTTTGCATACATAATATTACCTACTATTTTATCCTCCATAATAGCCACAAAATCTAAATCTTTGATAAAATCCGGATGATTTCGCATAATATGTACGAGATAATGTTCATCACAACCCGGTACCTGTAAATTCCAAAACGCTTCTCTGGTTATTTCTTCTACAACTCTGTAATCTTTTTTATGTTCATTTCTTAATGTTATAGTCATATAATATAACTCCTATTTTTCCATAGCCTTTTTTTTCATTTCTTTAGGCATTTTTTCTATTGCATATCTTAGAGCTGTTCGAGGCATAATAGCTTTATTTTGTATTACATAGTCAAAGACTTCTTTTTGATTTGCCTGACTGCAAGCCTTTAGCATCCAACCATAGCCTTTTTGAACTAAATCATCTTTATCTAAAAGCAAAATATCAGCTATTGCAAATATTTCTTTGAGAAATCTCCCTTTCCGAGCCGGGATAATTAGTGAAACTGCTGCAGCTCTTTTCGTCCAACGATTACTTGATTTAGCCATAATTTTTAATCTTGGTAAAAAATCGGGATACATCTCAATAAATTCACCTACAGTATGATTACATAAAGTATCACAAGAAGCCCAGTTATTAACATAGTTATCAATCCATTTTTCAAAATATTGAAAATCATTAGGTTCATATTGTTTATGTAGTGCATAAGACCAATTACAAGCAATAAATGACTCTTCAAGATATCCGGATTGCCATAACATCTCACAAAAGTTAAAGATTTCTGATTTAGAACAAGATTCAATAAGCTTGAAATTTTCTTTACTAATCTTATTAACTTGAGGAACCCTTACTCCATAAAACTTGATTTTCTCTTTAAAAAATCTTTGACTTGTTACCTGAGTTTTTTCATCAATGTTGTTTTTTAAATCATCTCTGATTTTATCAATAATAATATCCATACTACCTCTTTATAAATTAATGATAACTATGCTAATTCAATTTTATCTAACTAAATAACAATTAATCTTTTAGAATATAATGTCAAGCAATAATAAGTGATTACATGTATATCAGTTTTATGAAGATTAGTCTAATGCCTGTAAAACAACAATTTAGCTAATAAATAAGGTAAATGTTGTACGAGCATCCTTGCTTACACACTACAAACCGGAAGAGGATTTATATTGACAAAAAAGATATATAAAAAATAGAGTAATTTAAAATAAAATCGGAGGTAATATAATGAAGAAATTGTTACAAATTTGCACGATATTGACAGTACTAGTCATTCTATCTTGCTCAAATGATAGATTGGATATTTTAAGTCAGAAAGCAACAAATAGTATTACTGTTGAAATTAGTACATCTCAACAAGTTATAGTTACAGTATATGATTTCAATTACAATTTAGTAAAAACTCTACATGATGGATACTTATCATCAGGTTCTCACAGTATGTATTGGAATGGAAAAGATTTATATGATAATTCGATGCCTTCAGGTGTCTATAATGCAAAAATAGAAACAGAAACAAATACAATAACTCAAGAAATTATTATGGTAAGGTAGGTTATAATGAAAAAAATATATTTAATGATAATAGTATTTATAGTTTGTATGAAAATATCGGCAATTAATTATTTTGCTTGCCCTTTTTTAATGCTCAACCCCTCAACAAGTGAAGCTGCTATGGGAAAAGTGGCAGGAATAGCTGATATATCTGATTTTTCACCTTCAGGATTCAGTAATAACCCTGCTAAATTAGGTGCTTTCAACTCTATTGGTTATGAATATAGTATCCTTAATCACTATTCGACAAAATTTACTGCTTCAACCGTTGCTATTAGTAAAAATGGCATAGGTATCTCTTTCCCGGTAATAAATTCCGATGGAATATTCGGAGACAGAATTGTCTATAATGAATTTGAATATAATAGTATAGAAGAAGATATTATAAAATCATATGAACCAAAAGAATATAATACCAATATTAGTATTGGTATTGATGTTCAAGAAGTATTGAAAAAAATTCATCTTATTAAAAATACTTCAGACTACTGCAGAATTTTTACCGGAGCATCACTAAACCTTGTTATCAACAAACTTTTACCTAAAGAATATATCCCATTTTATTATAATGACCGGATAGCTTGTTATTTAAATTATGGTATTATTGCAGAAAAGACTTTTACTGTTTGCAAAACAAAAAATCCATTATCAATTTCAGCCGGGTTAGTTTTGGTTAATCCTACCCATTCAACTATAAAATATATTAATACAGAGGAGAATTTACCTTATGAAGTGAATTATGGTTTCTCAGTTAATTA
>JALNXV010000323.1 GCA_023230175.1 Candidatus Cloacimonadota bacterium | reverse complement strand
AGTCAAGGAAATAAAGTCAAGGGATATTGATGTCTTTGTCATAATCACCAGTGAAGGAAGCGACAGCATGACAGGGTTCATTCCAGGAGTCGGAACTGTCGGGATGGGTGCGTTCCTGTTCACGAAAGATAACAAGAGATATTCAATCACTACATCAATCGATGTTCAGGACATTGAGGAAACAGGGCTTTTCACTGAATGCATCAAATACTCAGATTTTGCCCAGAGCTTTCATGACCTTTGGAAGCAGATTGCTCCCAGAAGGGCGATTTTCGACTATTCTGAAGATGATGTATTCTGCGATGGGCTTACAGTCGGAAGATTCCAGAGAATGAAGAATGCTGTTGCAGATCTTCCACCATTTGAAATCATGAGTTCAAGCGAAGTGATTGAAGCCGTGAGAAGGGAAACCGCCGGTGTTTAGAATTGCATTTCCCAAGATGAAGGATTCGAATCCGTATTACTACAATTCTGGTCTGCTTCTCAAAGCTTTGGATCTTGCAAGGCAAATCAATGACTTTTCATCAGAAAACGGCATTGCTTCAGTTGTTGATATTTCTGGAGGTCACAGGAACAAGACTGGCTATGACACGGTTATCGAAGTGAATACCGAAAGTACATCTGAATCTTTCAGTTCTATTCTGAAAGCTGGGCTTGAATCTGGCATATTCGTGATTACAGATGAGGGGAAAGCATGACTTTTTCAGAAAGGAACGAACTGATTGAATTGTTCAAGGAATTCATCTGCATACCGAGCATCAGCGGAGAATCAAATGAATCTGAAGCTGCAAAGTGGCTGATGGAGAGATTCAACGCTGAAGGGCTTGAAGGCAGGATAATTGAAAAAAAACCGGGGCGTTCGAATTTTGTGGGCATTCTGAAAGGCAGGAATCACGACAATCCCTTGACGTTCATGTCTCACATTGATGTTGTAGCTCCAGGAAGTGGCTGGACGCATGATCCTTTCGCGGCGGAAACAGAAAAGGGCTTCATCTATGGACGTGGCACTCTGGATACCAAGCAGCTTACAATCATGCAGATGTTTGCCATGTTCCTTCTTAATCGTAAAGGAATAGTTCCAGAACGGGATGTGGTTCTCATTGGTTCTGCGGATGAAGAATGCGGAAGCAGTTTAGGAATGAAGTTCCTCACCGAAGAGCATCCTGAACTGTTCTTTGGAAACGATTATGTAAGCGAGGGCGGAGGGTTTGTAATCAAAGCCGGAGGCAGAATCTATCGGACATGCTGCTGCGGCGAGAAGGGTGTGATTGAGATCACGATTTCTTATTCTTCTCCAAATGGTTCATCTGAAGCAAGGAATCGGTATTTCGCTGTTATTGAGAAGCTTGCAGCCTTCAAGGCTTCTGTTTCCATAACGAAGCCTTCGGAAGTATTCAAGTCGGTGATGACTGATTCGTCATGGCAGGACAAGACACTGAGCAATCTATGGGAATATTCAACTAAAGACAATCTTGTAATCAAGGCATTTGATTCTTCTGCAATTGATTTCAGCAAAGGATTCAAGATTGAAGCAGTGTACAAGAACCTTGATGAATTGACTGAAGATCAGATCAGAAAAACCATCGGTGATCTGGTTTGTGATGATTCTCTTGATATCAGGGTCGTAATCAAATCACATCCTTATTCTTGCAGCCTTGAATCAAAGCTTTATCGAAGCCTGTCTGATTCAACACATAAGCTTGATCCGACGGCAACGATGCTGCCGATGATAGCTTTGGGAAATACAGATGGAAGGTTCATTGGAAAGAATACTTTCGGTTGTTCTCCGATTCTTGGGAATATTCCTTTTTCAAGTGTATTGAAAAAGGTGCATCAGGCCGATGAATGCATTGATGAGGAATCATTGGTTTTCGGAACTGATGTGCTGCTGAATGTAATCGATTCGAATCGGGGATGAGATATGGATAAAAGCAGAATGATAAAGAGTTCGGAAGAAATTGCATTGCTGAGGGAATCAGCGAAGCGTTCTTCTGCCTCGATGAGACAGCTTCAGGAACAGATGCATATTGGAATGTCTGAAATAGAGATTGCCGATATGCTCCATGCTCTGCTTCGGAAGAATGGGGTAGAGCCCATGACCTGGGGCACTATAGTGGCAAGCGGAGAGAATGCATCTGATCCGCATGCCAAGCCCACTGGCAGGAAGACATGTTCTGGCGAGATTGTCGTCGTGGATTTCGGTGCTCAGTTCGATGGATATGCTTCGGATATAACCAGATCTTTTTTCTTCGGTGCGATTTCTGAAAATCTTCAGACTGTCTTCAATTATGTTCTGGCTTCTTACCATGCTGCTATGAATTGCTTGAAAACTGCAGAGACCACGGAAGAAGTCGAGCTTGCCCACAGAAAGGTTTTCATTGATGCGGGATTGGATCTTTTTGCACTAAGAAGTCTTGGGCATGGGCTAGGAAAGGAAATTCATGAAGCGCCAAGGCTGAGAGTTGGAGAAACTGACAAGCTTGCGCCTGGCATGGTCTTCACTATTGAGCCTGGACTTTACATTCCAGGACTGTGCGGAGTTCGCATAGAGGATGATGTTCTGATCACAGATGATGGATTTGAACTTCTTACAGATGTTCCATTTATATGCAAGGTGGAGCACTGAAGCAATTTGGAGGGTATTATGGCATTGTTCGACAACTCGAATATCAAACTGGATGTTCTGAAGAAGAAAGCGTTCAACTACAGATGGGCTGAGGTTCCAGACGGGGTGATTCCTCTGACAGCGGCCGATCCGGATTATCCTGTAGCACCTGAAATCAGGCAGGCTTTGATTGATTATGTTCAGGATGGTTATTTCTCATATACTCCGAAGATGGGCTTCCCTGAATTCTCTGTTTCCATTTCAAATGCCCTGAAAAGCAGGAAGGGTGAATGCATCGATCCTAAGATGATCCTTCCTGTGGATAGTGCTGCAAGGGCTATGTACATCATTGCCCAGACGGTTCTGAAGCCTGGTGATGAGATGATTGTGTTTGATCCTGTGGACTATCTTTTCAGGGAATCGTGTCTTTCAGCTGGCGGTGTTCCAATCTACTTCCCTGCCAAGCTCAAGGATGGTTATATTGATCTTTCTGATCTTGAGTCTTATGTCACGAAGAAAACAAAGATGATTGGTCTTTGCAATCCTCACAATCCGTTCGGCGTCCTTTATCGCAAGGAGGATCTTGAGCATATCATGCAGATCTGCGAGAAGCATGATCTGTACATAATGAACGATGAAATCTGGTCTGATATCGTCTATCCGGGAAACAAGTTTCTCAGCATCTATTCGCTTGGAAATGAACGATGCCGGAGAGTTATGTCAGTCTTCGGGTTCTCCAAGAGCTTTGGCATTGCCGGGCTTCGCATTGGGTGCCTTTACGGAACTGATCAGGCGCTTTTTCAAAAGATGGTTGATTGTTCTGCCGTGATGACGACCGCAGGCGGTGCTTCATCGCTTTCTCAGGTTGCAGGAATCGCCTGTCTTGATAAGTGCTATTACTGGGTTGACGAGTTCATTCAGCATCTTGCAAAGAACAGGGATTATGCTTATGAGAGGCTTTCCAAGATGCCTGGCATAAAAGCCTACAAGCCCCAGGCGACTTATCTGATGTATATCGATATCAGCTCATTTGGAATGCCAGCTGTGGATTTCAAGGAGTTCATGATCAAGAATGCAAAACTTGCTTTGGTAAGCGGTGGTTTGAAGTTCTTCGGCAATGAATCCGAAGGTCATGCAAGAATCTGCATTGCAACAAGCTTTGAAATTCTCAAGGAAGGTCTTGATCGTCTGGAAAAGGGAATTGATTTGCTGATAAGTGAAAAGCATCAGGAATAGGGCAATTCCTTCTTGCCTTGCCTGATATCCTTTCAGGTTCATTTCAGTGGGTAATAAATGAAAAGACCACTGAGGTGAATTAATATGCTTGACCTGCCTGGTTCCGAATCAGGTGGGTCTTTTCATAGAAAAAACAAAAACAGCGCCGTTTTTACTGGCGTTGTCTGATACGTAAAGCAGTTTTCGATTTATTCTATTCGCTATGTTCGCAGAGGTTATTGATAAGACTTGCGGTATAACTTTTGATATGATATACCCTGACTTTGACAGTTTTGGCTGAAAAAAAGCCTTGCAATTATTTACACTGCAAGGCATTGAAACGAAAAACGTCAGGAATATCTTTGGTTATCTAAATCAGGTCTCGTAATCTTTTTTCTTGGACTCCCCGAGCAGCTTCCTCACGTCCAGCTGTGTCATGAACTTCCTCGAGAGGTTCAGCCCGGTGACTTCCTCTATGTCACGTATGACCTCG
>JALNXV010000025.1 GCA_023230175.1 Candidatus Cloacimonadota bacterium | reverse complement strand
ATTGAGGATATGTTCTACAAGCTTCCTAGCTTGTAGCGTGCAAGCAAGGATGCTTGCACAACAAAGTTAAGCCGGACTTGACTTGCAATATAGTCAGACTTGACTTGCAATGAGCAAAGCGAATGTGAGTCGAGAATGACTAAAATCTCGTCATTGCGATGAGCTTGCGAAGAAGCAATCTATTTGCCTTGAGGACGACTTAACTCTCTAATTTATAAATTCTTAGCCCCATTTTTTAAAATGGGGATTTAGATGAGCCAATACATTCATTCCCCTATCAGCGACTTAAGTCGCTGATAGGGAGATATTGGGAGACAGTCATTTATCCCACGGATTGAAATCCGTGGCTAAGGATTTAAAGAGCCGGCTTAATCTTGTCATTGCGATGAGTTTGCGAAGAAGCAATCTATTTTGCCTCAAGTCCCTTCTTGCTTACTCGACCAGGATGGTCAAGCTACGATATTCGCAATTAGAGACTCAAGTCTATTGCTTGGGGTATGCCAAAAAAACGTAGAAAATTATTCTTGACATTTTTTTATAATTCAAAATTATAATAAGAAAAAATTGTTGGAGGAAAAATAAATGAAGAAATCAATTTTTTGTATACTGATTTTGTGTATAATGTTATCGCTTTTTTCAACTGAGGGAAAATATGAACGTAAATCTGTTAGTAGTGTTGAGTCTATATGGATAGGTCCAAATGCCTTTAAAGGCGTAAATACATTCCCTTATGAATTTTATGAGAAAATGATTGATTTTTATATAGAGTTACCTCGTTTTGATTTTAATGAAATTCCCGAGCCATTATTAGAAGATTTTAGAGATCAAGCCAATGCGTTAAATGTAATCACTCCTGATGCACTTTCTGAAGTTTTAAATCAAACTATCGGACAAAAAATAAAAGAAATCTTAGAAGATCCTAAAATCCAAACCGGGAGAATAAGTAATTTCAAGGATGAAGCTTGGGATGCTACTTTTGCCGGTTCTAAAGGTAAATCTATGGGCTTAACGGTTGAAGAAATTGAAAGATTAATGAATTCAGCTTTTATTTATTTACCTTATATCAGTAAATATGAATTAACTAAAGACGGAGATGAAATTTTTGTCGAAATCACGGGCGGAATTATTTGGTATCAAGTGAAAATTAGTCCTGAAGGAAAAATAGATTTACAATTAAGAATAGCTTCAGAAACTTATACTCAAGGATTTGCCGATAAAAACCCAAAACAAACAATGGGTATGAAAGCAGATTATAAACATTATCACTGGGGTAATGAAGTCTATAGTGTTAGTGAAGAACTTTATGCACAATATGATGCTATACAAGCATTAGCAAAAAATTTATCTGTTAAAACAAAACAAATTTCTGAGTTTAATATTACCGGTCAAATTGTTGAAACATTACCGGGTAGAAAATATAGTGCATCTATAGGTCGAAAAGAAGGTTTATATCTTGATGACGGTTATTTTTTAGTCGAAAATTATGAAAATGAGGAAGGCGAGATTAATGCTAAAACTGTCGGATTTGTTAGAGTAGTAAAAACTGCTGATAATATTAATCATCCTGAAGAATTAACTGTTTTTAAACAATTTATAGGACCAAAAATAGGTGTTGGTAGTACATTGCGAGAACACCCGCGTTTAGGTATTGACTTTAGGTTTGTTGCAGGATATCAAACAGGTATGGATATACCAAAAGAATATACAAATTTCTTAGAATTTAGTGGACCTAAACAATTACTTAAAGAAGATGCAAAAGACCAAATCTTTGCCGGTATAGAATTTGCCTATAACTTAGCTCCCATAGTTGGTGTTTCTCAAACCTTTTTTGAACTCGAATCAACCCTTGGTATTCCTATAGTATCTTATGAAGAAGATGTTACTAACTCATTTGTATATACATTTGGTGCCTATGGAGGACTGAGTAAAAAGTTTTGGTTCTTTAGAAATAGTTTAAACGTAAATGCTAAATTTGGGTATGATAGATTAGTTATGTCCGGTGATTATATCGCCTTTGACTACAAATATACCATCAATGCTTGGGGATTAAAAGGAGGCTTAGCCTATAATTATATGATAACACCTGACTTACTTTTACACCTTGGTGCCGATTATAAATTAGGCTTTAAACCTACAGGTTTAACACTTGAGTTTAATGATGAAACCTTAATTGATGTTAATAGTGGTTTTATAGCAAGTAAATACCCTGATTTAAGACTTGGTGGTATTATGTTTAATGCAGGAATTAGTTATTCTTTTGGTGAGTTACCTTTTAATTTATTTGGTTGGCTTGATCCTTTAAAAAAATATTAGCATTCCTATATGTAATTATGATGTAATTTACTAAATAACATATAGATATGGTTTAATTTAATTAAAGCAATCTTTGCAAAATAAATAAGTATTATTCAAGGGACCTCCAAGATGCTTTAAAGCTTCTTGGAGGTCCCTTGTCTTTATCTCTTAAAAGACTGAGGAGTAATGTTGTTGTGCGAGCATACTTACTTGCACTATAAACTTCTTAACTGTAAGGATATCAATAAATAAGTGTCCTACAAGCCGAGAGCTTGTAGAACTATCTTTGACCTTAATCAACAGTCTCTAAAAGTTGTTGTTAATAAGATAATATGCTCGGGTTTTTTATTTTTATAAAACAAATTAATTTTTTTTATTGACAAAGCATTGAATATAGTGTAGTTTATATTTTCTAATAAAAGGAGTTGATATGAAATATTATTTAATCATAATCATAACAATCATTAATCTTCTAAATTTTGTAAACCTAATCTCTATTGAACAATATGATATAATAGAAGATTTTGAATCAGGTGAGATTTTATTACACCGATATAATTACTATGATAATATAAATAATTGGTTAATAAATGACACAAATACTTTTGATTCTACGGGTAATTCTTTATGTTTTTTAGGGAATAACTCTAAGTATATGTATATAGAAAACAATGACTTAGATTCGAGTTCGGTTTGGTCTTTTGCTGCCTTTGCAAGTTCATCTAATTCAAAAATAGCTTTTGGAATAGGGGATAGTTTAAATACATTATTTTATCAAATAAAAGGATCTACTCGTATTGATTCAATGAATTGGATTGATGATTATCTGGGGGCTTTTTCAAATAATGAATGGCACCAATATTTTTTAAGATTAGGCTCAGATTGGTATGGATTATATGAATATTACCCAACAATTACAAAAATCTTTTTCATTAATAATGGTAACAATATTATGTACTTTGATGAAGTTCGAGATCATACTAATTATTTAGAACCAGAGCCGATAATAACGATAAATACTCATATTTTAAGTGCCGGAGACAGGCAAACAAATTATACTGTTCAATTTTCGTATAACTTATTAAATTATGAGAATGATGAAGAATTTTCATATTTTTGGTCTTTTGGTGACGGAGAAACGTCCACAGAACAGACACCAATTCATACATATACCTATGGCGAAGATGGCTATTTTAAAGTAATGTTAAAAGTTATGACTAATACCGGTAAAGTTGGCTATGTTACTGAGAATCTTTATTTAACTGAGTGCTTTAATGAAGAAGATATAAGTATAAGTTTTATTGGTGATATTATGTTGGCAAGACATTTAGGTACAATCAACCCGAATGATATTTTTAACGGGGTAAGAGATGAGTTGCAATCAACAGATTTAAGGGTAGCTAATTTAGAATCTCCTTTATCAAATTCATATACTCCTCATCCTACAAAAACTATAAAGTTTCAGGCAAACCCTGTAATGGTGCAGGCATTAGTTGATGTCGGGATAGATAAGGTATCATTAGCCAATAATCACATATTGGATTATTTGGATGGCAGTTTATTACAAACGCAAGCTAATTTACAAGCAGCCAATATTTTATATTCGGGGGCAGGATTAAATGAATATGAAGCCTTTCTACCATTATCAATGAATATTAAGGGTAAAATTTTATCATTTTTAGCAAGCAGTGATAGGGATGGTTCTTATAATAATTATCAACCATTTCTACAAGCAGCATATAATAAATCGGGATTTTATAAACTTAAACCTTCTAAACTTAAAGCTCAACTTGATTATGTACAAAATTATGCAGATATAAAAATAGTTGAAATGCACGCCGGAAGTGAATATTCACTTACTCCAAGTGCTGATTATGATAAATCAATTTCGTTGAATTTTGATATTGATGAATCAGCTCCAAAGATTGATTTTCCACATATGTGGGATTCTGAATTAAGACATTTTGCCATAGATGAGGGGGCAGATATTGTAGTGGTTCATCATCAACACATAATTCAGGGTTTTGAAATATACAATAATAAGCTTATAGCTCACGGTTTGGGCAACTTTGTATTTGATTTAAGTAGGGCGGACACTAAGCCAACTATGATCTTACAAACTAAAATAAATAATGAAGGCTTTTATGATTATAAAGTTATACCTGCATTTATTCAACCATATACTCCAAGAGTAATAACTGATGATGCAGCCTTAAGGATTCTTGATTATCTGGTGTATCGTTCACGTGAAATGGATACTTGTTTATTGGTTGACAGAAGTAATTTTACAGCTAAAATTATTGCTGATACAAGTTCTATTGAACCTGTTTTTGAAGATAAACAAAAAGAAATCACTTTTTATGATGCGTCAAATATTTCAGTACCGGAATTTATAAAAGAAAATGCTAACTTTCATCAAATTAATAATATCCGACCTATAGATGAATATCATTATAGATTGGGTAGAAGTATTATGCATTTTGGCGGTTTTGAAAATGAAGATTTTTATCAATGGAATATAGATTCATCTACGATGTATTCGTCTGAAGAAGCTAATAGAGGATTGTATTCTCTTAAAATAACTAACCCTGTTGATGAATCATTTTCAACAACATATAGACATAGAGTTATGAGTAATAATGAAATGACTTTTTATGCACGAATTAAACAACAAAATATACAGAATGTAAATGTTTATATATCTTATTACAACACTCCCGGATCAAGTTATCAAACAGGGTCAGAATCAATTACAATTCCAATAGAAGAAAGTGACACTTGGACAACTATTTATGCTAATCTTAACGTCCCTGAAAATACCGGAGGATATAATTTATCAATTGTACCTCAAGCAGTTAATAATGAATCATATATATATTTTGATGATGTTGATATTATCGAATGGGATGCCTGGACACCTTTTTCAGATTATGCTCATAAATCTCCAAATTCATACTATTATCTGCAATTAGAAAAAACTGATGTTCAAAATACAGCTACAGTTTATTATAAAGATGTTAGTTTCAATGAATTACCTGTTACTACTAATGAGATTGTGGTACCAAAACAAGATTTAACTGTATATAATAATTATCCAAACCCCTTTAATCCAACTACAACTATTCATTTTTCGCTGACAAAAGAACAACACATTGAACTCGATATCTATAATATAAAAGGTCAGAAAGTTGTAAGCCTTTTAAATCAAGTGTTACCTCAAGGAAAGCATTCTATACAATGGTATGGCCTGAATAAACATAATAAAAAAGTGGCTACAGGTATCTATTTATATTCTATCAAAACAAAAAATCAACAAATTGTGAAAAAAATGCTGATGATAAAATAATCACCTAAGATAAATCTAATAACAAAAATATTGACAAACTTTATATAATTTTATAAAAGTGGATAAATAAATAAAATTAAAGAAAGCAGAGTTACTTAATGGATAGACATCAAATCGGTAAAATGGGTGAAGAATGGTGTATAAAAAAGCTTCAAGAAGAAAATTATAAAATTATAAGAACCAATTTTAGTTGCCGTTACGGTGAAATAGATATTATCGCACAAGATGGACAAGAACTTGTCTTTATCGAAGTGAAAACGCGGACTAATGAATCAGTTGACCATGCTAAATATAGCATAACCTACGGTAAACAGAAAAAGATTACCAAAACAGCAATGTTTTTTCTTTTATCATATCATAATTCTGAAATAACAGAGTATAGATTTGATGTAATAATAGTTAAAAAAGAGGCTGAATATTTAGAGATAAATCACTTTAAGAATGCTTTTTACCCTACAGAGACAGGACAATTTTTCGTATGAATCAAAGTATGTCAGATACAATTGCTGCTATCTCAACAGCAAAAGGTAAATCAGCCCTATCAGTAATTAGGATTTCAGGACCTAAAACATTTGAACTTCTTGCAAAAATAGTTAAAAGTAAAATAAACTTTGAAAAGCTTCAGTTAAAAGAATCTAAAAAAGTATTCAGAAAAATGTATAAGGCAAATTTTTATGATGAAAATAGATTGATTGATGAAGGTATGATTTGCCTTTTTAAAGCACCTTCAAGCTTTACCGGCGAAGATATGGCTGAACTCTATTGTCATGGAAATGATTTTATTGTTTCTCAAGTTTTAGAATCAATCTTAAGATATTGTAGATTAGCTACAAAAGGTGAGTTTACGTTAAGAGCATTTTTAAATAGAAAGATTGATTTAACTCAAGCAGAAGCTATTGCAAACCTTTTAAGTGCTCAAACTAAAAAAGCTCAAAAAGCTGCTTTATTACAACTTGAAGGAAGATTAAAAACAAATATTAGCAGTATTTTATCTGACATAACCAAGCTAAGAGTTATATTTGAACTCGCAATAGACTTTGTTGAAGATGAAGTACCTGAATTTGATATAGAAAACTTATTAAAAGATATTGATGATATTATTTTACGCTTACAATCTTTAATTAATACAGCTCACGATGGCATAGTTGTGCAAAATGGTATCAAGATATGCCTTGCCGGTGCTCCTAATGTAGGTAAATCAAGTATTTTTAATGCTTTTTTGCAAACAGAACGGGCGATCGTGACACCTATACCGGGTACGACAAGAGATTATATAGAAGAGGCCTTTGCCTTATCCGGCTATTTAATAAGATTATTTGATACTGCAGGAATAAGGGATTCACAAGACACTGTTGAAAAGATTGGGATTGAACGTTCTTTAAGCCTTATTCAAACTGCCGATATTGTATTTTATGTGACAACTAATGAGATTTCTGAAGATATAAATAATGAATTTCTTGCCTTATTACCTCCCTCTAAAACAATTAAAGTTATTAACAAGGCTGATTTATTGACTTATGAACAACAAGAAAATTTTGTTAAACAAGCTTATGTTTTGTGTTCTGCAGTTCAAGGAAAAGAAGTCGATGGGCTGAAGAATTTAAAAGAAAAATTATTAGCAAATTTTAATAATATCGATGATGAATTAGAAAATGGTGTTATTACTAATTCCAGACAATTATCCTGTGTGAAAAATTGCCTTGATAGTGTATTAAAGGCTAAAGAAGGTTTATTGAATGAGAATGGAATAGATTTTGTTGCTTTTGATATTCAACAAGCAAGTAATGCCTTAGAAAATATCATCGGTAGGATTTCTAATGATGATATTTTAAATAAAATATTTGATAATTTTTGTATTGGTAAATAAGGAGAAAAGATGTTTACAAAAAAATATGCGTTGTTTGTAGTTTTATTACTATTTTTTATTAGTGTCATTGCCTCTGAGTTAGAATTTACAATCATTCATACTAACGATCATCACGGCAATCCTTTTAATTACACTGTCCAAGAAATGGAAGTTGCCGGACTGGCTGAAAGAGCTTTCATAATCAATGATATTAAAAAAGATTTAGAAAATTATCTAATATTAGATTCAGGAGATATTAATACAGGTAAACCGGAATCTATGTTTTTTGATGCTCGTCCCGATATCGCAGCATATAATCTTATTGGTTATGACGCTATGACTATTGGCAATCACGAATTTTATGAGGGCTTTGAGCGTTTACAAAAACAAATGCAATGGGCAGAATTTCCTTTTTTATCTGCAAATATATTTTATAAAAATGATGAATATATTGGTGAACCATATATTATTAAAACACTATCAAATGGTTTAAAAATCGCTGTTATCGGACTGACTACCACTACCATTAAACGTTCACTACCTATTCTTTCCAATGAGTTGATAATTAAAGATGAAGTAGAAGTGGCTAAAGAATTAATCCCTTATCTAAAACAAAATGCTGATATCATAATTGCCTTAACTCATCTTGGTATTTCTCCTGATGAAGACCATTCTTACGGTTCTTTAAGACTTGCTAATGAAGTTCCTGAAATAGATATTATCATTGACGGACATAGTCATACATATATGGATAAACCTTTAATTATAAATGATATACCTATATTACAAGCAAGTGATAGAGGGAAATTTTTAGGTGTAGGGCAATTTATATATAGTAATGACAAGGTTGTGGTAAAAAATTGGAAAGCTATACCTTTGATGAGAAGAAGAAATGAACCTTTATTTGAATCAAATCAAACAGTCGCTGATACGCTCGCAATATATAAAGAAAAAGTATATGCTAAATTTAACGAGATTATAGGGTTTAGTGATTCTCTTTACTCTGTTCAAAATATTAGAAATCAGTTATTACCATTGGGAAGTATCATTTGTGATGCGTTATTAAATGTTACTAAAAATATGAATACTCTTTTTGCTATGAGTAACGGTGGAGGAATAAGGGCAGATTTACCAAAAGGTAATATCAGATACTTTAATATTTTTGATATGTTACCTTTTGATAATACCATTACAATTGTTGAACTTAAAGGTAAAACAGTAAAAGATATTGTTAATTTCTCTATGAATAAAATGATAAATACAGGTGGCTTTTTACAATATAGCACTAACGTTAAGCTGATACAATCAGATAATGAATCTTGGGATGTACTTGTAAATAACAATAAAATAGTGGATGAAAATATTTATCGTATTGCTGTTAATTCATATATATCAAGCGGAGGGGATAATTATTTTCATTTTAACGAAGCTCTTAGTATAGATAATATCGGCTATACAGAAAAAGAAGCTATGAGGGAATATATTTTAACTAATGAGATGTTTAAAAAATAAAGGAGTTTTTTATGAGCTTGAAATTAGAAAAAGTTAATCTTAATCTAAATAATAAGCAAATACTAACAAGTCTGGATATCGAGTTTGAACTTAGAAAAATTCATTTTATTATTGGACCTTCAGGTGGAGGGAAATCAAGTATGCTAAGATTATTAAATGCTCTAAATGACCCGACATCAGGCAAGATATATTTAGATGATATAGATTATTGCAAGGTTCATCCTCGTAGTCTCAGAAAGAAAGTAGGGATGATTTTTCAGAAACCTGCACTTTTTGAAGGAACTGTTTATGATAATCTAATATGGGGGCTAAAGATTCAAAATATGAATATTAATGATAATGAGATTAAATCAACCTTAGAAAACCTTGATATACCAATCAATTATTTAGAAAAGGATATAGAAAATCTTTCTATTGGAGAACAGCAAAGGATTTGTATTGTAAGGAGTCTATTGGTTAATCCGGAAGTCTTGTTATTTGATGAACCTGTTTCAGCGTTAGACCCTCAAAGAGCTAATAAAGTACTTCAACTAATAAAAAAGATTAATTCTGATTATAATAAAACTGTGTTTTTAGTAAGTCATATCCTTGATACTGCATTAAATATAGCCGATATGATACATTTTATTTATCAAGGGGAAATTCTTTTTAGTGGTACTAAAGAAGAGTTGTTAAAGGTAGAGAATTCAATTATTAAGGATTTTATGGAGGGTAACAATGAATGATTATGTACATATTTCCAATATAGCATTGTTTGCATCTATTGCCTTTATGTTGGCAGTTGCCTTGATAGGGTTTTTAGCAAAATTAGGAATAACTAAGTCAATATTTATAGGCACAGTCAGAGCTTTTGTGCAATTAATTATAATGGGTTACGTATTAACCTTTATTTTTGATATACAAAAATGGTATTTTACTATTTTAATCGTATTTATAATGTTCATTTTTGCTGCTTTTGATAGTTTCAAGCGGATTAAATTTAAACCTAAGGGTATATTTAAGCATAGTTTATTATCTATGATTATTGGGTCTGTTTTCCCTTTAGCATTTTTATTTTATATATTATTAGGAGTAAAGCCATGGTATAATCCACAATACATTGTGCCTATCAGTGCAATGATTATTTCAAATACTATGAGTGGTATTTCAATTTGTTTAAATCACTTTGGAAATGATTTAAAATTAAGAAAGACAGAAATTGAAGCCAAATTATCTCTCGGAGCTACGTGTAATATGTCTACTGAAAACATACAGAAAAATTCGATTAAAGCAGGCTTGATACCTACCATAAACGCTTTAATGGTCTTAGGAATTGTTAAACTTCCCGGTATGATGACCGGTCAAATAATTGGAGGAGTAAATCCTATAGATTCTGTTAAATATCAATTAATTATAATGTATATCATCTCTGCTTCAACAGCTATCTCTTTATTTATACTAGTTAAACTTATTCAAACTTCTATCTTTAATAAAAGAGGACAATTGATAAATTAATTAAATAGATATTTCCCCTAATAAAAAAAACCGGACATAGTCCGGTTTTGATATTTTTTACCATTTATGTTTAATTACTTTTCCTTGTACCATAAATATAATTTCTTCAGCAATATTTGTAGTTAAATCAGCTGTTCGTTCAAGATTCTTGGAGATTCGATGAATATGGAAAGCTCGTTCAATAATATCTGTATCAGCTTTGATATTTGTTATCAGGTTAGCAATAATATCTTTATTTAATTGATCAATTTGGTTATCTCGTTCGCAGATATTACGAGAAAGTTTAACGTCTTCATTATTAAAAGCAACAATGCAATCATTGAACATTAATAAGGTAAGTTTTGCCATCTTTATTATGTCACTAATAAGATTAAGAGGGAGTCTTTTTATTAAGAATTTTGCACTGTCAGTAATATTTACTGCTTGATCAGCAATGCGTTCCATATCAGAATTTATTTTATAGATCATTAAGACTGTCCTTAAATCTTTTGCTTCCGGATGATACAAAGCAATTGTGTTAGTACATAAACGTTCTATTTCTATTTCAAATCTATTGACAATATCCTCAAAATAAAGAATTTCTTCTAAACACTTTATATCATTATTGCTTAGACCTTCAATACATTTTTCAAGCATAATTTGAACATTGTTCGCCATAGCCATTATGTTTTCTTTTAATTTGAATAAATTTTTTACAATCATTATAACTCCTTAATCAACCAAATTTTCCGGTAAGATATTCTTCTGTACGTTTATCTTGAGGAACTGTAAATACTTTATCTGTTTCACCGAATTCAATTAATTCTCCTAAAAAAATAAAAGCTGTATAATCAGAAACTCTTGCAGCTTGTGCTATGTTATGTGTTACTAATAAGATACTTACAGTTTTTTTAAGATTAACAATAAGTTCTTCAATAAAAGCAGTGGAGTTTGGGTCTAAAGCAGAAGTTGGCTCATCAAGTAAAAGTATTTCCGGTTTCATTGCTAATGCTCTGGCAATACATAATCTTTGTTGTTGTCCTCCGGATAAGAAAGTTCCTTTTTTATGTAAAGCATTTTTTACTTCTTCCCATAACGCTGCATTTTTAAGAGAATCTTCAACTAAGTAATCTTTTTCTTCTTTAGATTTTTTTATACCGTTTAATTTGTATCCGGCTATGACGTTATCATAAATACTCATAGTAGGGAAAGGATTAGGTTTTTGAAATACCATACCTACTTTTCTTCTAAGCAAGATAGCATTTATTTTAAAGATATCTTTTGAATTGAGAAAGATATTTCCTTTATGCGAAGCATTAGGGTTCAATTCATGCATTCGGTTTACACATCTCATTAGGGTAGATTTACCACATCCGGATGGACCCATCATAGCAGTGATTTTTTTATTATAAATATTTAAATTGATATTTTTAATTATATCTTCTTCTCCGTAAGAGGCGTAAAAGTTTTTAATTTCTAATACTTTATTTTCCATTTTTTCGAAACTCCTTTTGATATTAGATTTAAAATTAGGATAAACATAACTAAGCTAAATGATGCTCCCCACGCTATGTTATGTAGATTTGGGAAGGGACTTGAAGCATATCTAAAAATTAAAAGTGGCATACTTTCAATAGGTCGAAATAGATTTGTACTCATAAAGGGATTTCCAAATGCAGTAAAGATTAATGGAGCAGTTTCTCCGGCTATTCTTGAGATAGACAGCAAAATACCTGAAATTATACTGCTTAAACCTGTAGGCAAGATAACTTTTAATATTGTTTTATAGTATGGTACACCTAAAGAAAGAGATGCTTCTTTTAAATTTAAGGGTATTAATTTTATTGTTTCTTCAACCGAGCGAATAATTATAGGTAACATCATTAATGCTAAAGCAATGCCCCCGGAAAAAGCTGAAAAAATTCCCATTGGTTTCACTATCCAACTCCACGCAACAATGCCTATTACAATAGAGGGAGTTCCTTGTAATATTTCACAGGAAATTTTTACCCAATAACTTAATTTGAGGTCTTTATATTCTGCTAAAAATATACCAACTAAAATGCCAATCGGGATGGCAATAATTGAAGCAGTTAAGATTAATATAATAGTACCTACTATTGCATTTGCTATACCTCCACCTAAATCTCCCATTGCTGCAGGCATTTTATAGAAGAAATTCCAATTAAGTGCTTGAATCCCCTTTGAAAAAAGAAAATATAAGATTAAAAATAGAGGAATTAAGATGATAGTTGCCATTAGAATTAACAAATATTTAAAAATTTTATCTAATAAAATACGTTTATTAAACTGATAATCTGTCATTATGAATGCTTCCTTTATTTAATATTTAAATTTTTGTAATACTTTTTGCCCGATAATATTGATAATAGCGGTTACTAAAAATAGTAATAAACCAATTTGTACTAAAGATGATAAATGAATATTTTGAGCTGCTTCTGCAAATTCATTTGCAATTAAGCTTGCCATTGTATTTCCCGGAGAAAAAAAAGATTTGGGAATAATATTAGCGTTACCTATTACCATTGTTACTGCCATTGTTTCTCCTAAAGCTCTTCCTAAGGCGAGTAAAATACCTGCAAATATTCCGGAAAAGGAGTGAGGTAAAATAATGTTTTTAACTATTTCCAGTCGTGTAGCTCCCAATGAGTAAGCTGCTTCTTTTAAATCAGACGGAACCATATTAATAATTTCTCTTGCAATGCTTGCAGCATAAGGAATAATCATTATTGTTAAAATAATTGATGCAGTTATAATTCCGACTCCAAACGGAGGTACATTAACTCTCATTTGAATTTGTCTCATTATCGGCACAAAAAAGAATAATCCCCAAAAACCATAAATAATGGATGGAATTCCTGCAAGAAGCTCTATAGCTGTATTGAGAGCAGTAGAGAATATGCCTTTTTTATAATATTCCCCAAGTAATATTGCTACAACTAAAGCAAAAGGAATGCAAATAATTAATGATAAAAATGATGTTATAAGTGTTCCTGATAAAAAAGGTAATGCTCCGTATTCATCCATTACAGGATTCCAAATAGAACTATACAAGAAACTAAATCCATTATTTTTTATTGCCAACATTGACCCATCAAGTAGTGTAAAAAAGATTATAGCTAATATCAACAACATTAAAATTGAAAAAAAGAATAAAGAATATTTAAAAAGTTTGTCATTAAACATTTATGCTCCAAATAAAAAATTTCATTTTATGAAGTATTAAGCCCTCCCGATTGAAGGGCTTAATGAGGAAGGATGTATCATCAAATAAACATCTCATATTTTAAAGTAACTTTTTACCTTTAAAAGTTAAGTTCTTAATAATATTTTGAGCCTTTTTTTGAGCTTCTTTTGAAAGAGGTGCATAATGTAAAGGTTCTGCGTGTTTTTGACCTTCATTTATCATCCAATTAAGTAATTGTGCAGTTTCGTATGCTTGAACATTAGTTCTATTTGAATAGTTTTGTTCTTGATATAAAATAATCCAAGTAAAGCCACTTATTGGATATCCAAATTTTGCATCTGTGTCAGTTAATGATACTAATGTGTCATCAGGTAAATCTATGTCTGCTGAAAGGCTGACGCTGGTTAATGATGGCTCTACAAAATTGCCTGATTTATTTTTTATATCAGCATAAGGCATATTATTACTCATAGCATATATTAATTCTACATATCCGATTGCTCCGGGTACTTGTTGAACCATTCCTGCAACGCCGGGATTGCCTTTTGCTCCTAAGCCTACAGGCCAGTTTATAGAAGTACCTTCACCAACTTTATCTTTCCATTCTGAACTTATTTTTGAAAGATAATTTGTAAAAATTGAAGTTGTTCCACTACCATCAGAACGTCTAACTACAGCAATGTTAAGAGCAGGTAATTTTACTGAAGGATTTAATTTTTGTATAGCTTCATCATTCCATTTCACGATTTTTCCTAAGTATATATCAGAAATAATATCAGAGTTTAACTTGAGTTTAGGGCTGTTTGGTAAATTATAAGTAATTACAACAGCTCCTAAACATATTGGTACATGTACTATTTTAGTGCCTGCTTCGGCAATTTTATCAGGAGTAACAATTGCATCGGTACCACCAAAATCAACTGTTTTGCTGATTAATTGTCTTATGCCGCCACCGGATCCAATACCCTGATAATTTACTTTGATATTTGTTTGTTTGTAATAATCTTCAAACATTCTGCTGTAAAGAGGGTAAGGGAATGTAGCTCCGGCACCAAGTAATTCTGTGTGTTTTTGTGCTTCTAATTTAAAAAAACTAAAGCTTATTGCGATTGTTAGTAAAGTGATAAAAATTTTTTTCATTTTGTTTCTCCTTTATAAATTATGCTTATCTAATACTGCCGGATAATTAAAATTAATTAAAAGAATTGTTAAGATTTAATAAATTTTAGTCTTCTAATAGCTTTATTCATTAGTTGTCTTACTTGTTCTCTGCTGATGCTTATAATTTCAGCAATTTCATTATATGTTTTATGTTCGTTGTAATATAAGTCTAAAATCTCTTTTTCTTTTTGAGGAAAGTTATTTGGAATTGATATTTTTTGTTTTTTAATAGAAATGTCTTTGATTATGGGTTCTTGTTTATCTGAAAGTATTTCTTCTTTTAATTCTATTGAATTCAGAGAAGTTTTTGTCTCTTTGGATAATGCTTCTAATATTTTTTTCTTTATCCAAAAATATGCATAGGTAGTAAAAGCGGTGTTTTTGTCTTCCTTAAATCTGTTTTTTGCTTCAAGTAAACCAATCATACCTTCTTGAACTAAGTCCTCAAAAGGCAAACCATATTTACAATATTTCCCTGCGATGGATTTCACAAGATTAACATAATCTTCAATTTTTATATTTTCATTATTTTTCATATCTATAAGATAGCATATAATTGTTAAGATAGTATAAAGAATATATTTTTTATTGATTAAGATTTAAGATAGATATTGATGCTTTTTAATTATTTAAATAATTCTATTTTTCTAAAAATCAAGCAGTTATGACAAAAATAAAGATTTATTTTTAGTCATATAAGTAAAGCTTTATAAAAAAAAGAGATTGACTTAAAAGCATTTTTTCTGTAAGAAGGATAATAGATTAATTTAAATAATGGAGGAATTGATGAATTATAAAAATCAAGATTTGATTTTCATCGTTGATGACGAAGAAGATATATTAGAATTAATTAAAATTAATCTTGAAAAGGCCGGTTATAAAACCAAGACATTTGAACAAACAAGTAAATTGATAGATGAAGCATTAAAATATCGTCCAAGTTTATTCGTATTAGATTTGATGCTTCCGGATGATGATGGTTTCGAGATATGTAAACGTATCAGAAACAATGATTCTTTAAGAGATACTCCAATTATTATGTTAACTGCAAGATCAGATGTTATGGATAGGATATTAGGTTTAGAATTAGGTGCGGATGATTACGTGATTAAACCTTTTTCTCCCAGAGAATTGGTCGCAAGAGTAAAAGCAGTTTTACGTCGTAAAATTATGATTGCAAAAACAAATATCATAAAGATTAATGATTCTTTAATTATTGATTTAGATAAGATGAGTGTTACTGTAAAAAACAAAAAGATTGATTTAACCGGAACAGAGTTTAAGTTGTTACAATTACTTGCAAGCAGGGAGAGCTGGGTTTTTTCAAGAGATCAATTGCTTAATCATTTATGGGGCAATGAAAAAATAGTTATAGACAGGACTATCGATGTACATATCAACCACCTACGTGAAAAATTAGGTGAAGCAGGAAAATTAATCAAAAATATCAGAGGGATAGGTTATAAATTAGAAATATGAAAAATACTTTTTTTTTAAAAATATTTAGTGCCAGTGTTGCTTTAATTATTATGATAACAACGATTATACTTGTTATCAATTTTCATATAATCCATAGTAATTATAAAAAGACAACTACTAAAAACTTATCAAATATTCTGGAAGTATTTAATGTAAATATAGCAGAACACCTTGAAAATAACACAATTGTTGAGCTTAATGATTTGTTGAGTGATATCTCTCAATCAACAGGAGTACGTTTTACAATTATCAAAAATGATGGGCAAATTATTGCTGAGTCTGATAAAGATTATCTAAAAATGGAAAATCATAATAATAGACCTGAAATTATTCAAGCTATGCAAAATAAGACCGGTATTGCTTCTCGCTATAGTTCCTCTTTAAACGCCGAAATGTTATATATAGCAAAACCAATTTTTAAAAATGACAAACTTATTGCAGTAACTAGAGTAAGTTACTTATTAAGAGATATCAAAGAAATTACTGATAATATTTTTCTCAATGTATTGAAATTCGGCGTAATATTAGTATTTATAAGTTTATTGCTGGTTTATTGGTTTTCAAAAAGTTTATCAAAACCTATTAAAAAATTAGTTAACTCATCAAAAAAAATAGCTAAAGGAGATTTTAATGCCAAGGTATTACTTAAAAATACGGATGAATTTGGTTTTTTAGCACAAAATTTTAACTTGATGATTGATAAACTTAATTCTCAAATGCAAGAACTCAATAATCAAAAAAATGAGTTAAATAATATTATTACCTCTATTAACGAGCCTTTATGCGTAATCAATAATAATGGTGAAATTATCTTATGTAATAAAAGCTTTCAAGATTTTATGCTTAATTGTACCAGTGATTTAAGCCATTATTGGGAAGCAATTAAAAGTCCGGAAATTAAAGAATTTATTCGTAAAACCTATCAAGATGAAAAAATTCAAACACTTGAATTAAAAATTGATAATAATTATTACTTAGCTAAAGTGAGTAAAGTGCTTTCTAAAAATGAAACTATCTTTATCTTTTATAACATCACTGAACTTAAGGCTTTAGAGCAGGTTAAAAAAGATCTTATTGAAAATGTCTCTCATGAACTTAGAACTCCGTTAACTGCAATTAATGGGTTTCTCGAATCTTTAGATTTTGAAAAACAAGAGAATGTAGAAATCATAAATATCATTAAAAGAAATACCTTAAGATTAATAAATCTAACCCAAGATTTACTTGTTTTATCTAAACTTGAACATAGCGTAATAGCTGAAAAACATAATGTTAATATCAATAATCTAATTGAACAGATAAAAAAGATGTTTGTAAAAGCTATGAGCGAAAAAAAAATAGATTTCATAGTTAATACGTCAAGTGATGAGATAATTGTCTATGCTAACGAGTATGAGTTAGAACAACTTATTATTAATCTTTTACAAAATGCTTTGCAATATACAGAAAAAGGATATATAAAATTAGAGATTATTTTGCAAAACACAAATAATTTAGTGCTGAGAGTTTCTGATTCAGGCATAGGAATTCCAACAAAAGATTTGGATAGAATTTTTGAACGCTTCTATGTAGTCAATAAATCACGTTCAAAAAAACATAGTGGAACAGGGTTAGGCTTATCAATTGTTAAACATATTATTTTACAGTATAATGGAAAAATTAATGTGCAAAGTGAAGAAGCTAAGGGTACTACTTTTGAAATTTCTCTCCCAATTATTAAATAATGTTAAAATCTTAATGAATGAGACTGTTGAATAATTTCAATTATTGTCTTACAAGCCTCCAGCTTGTAGTTTCATAACATAATACCTATCACTTAAGGTTTTTAGTGCAAGCAGGGATGCTCGCATAACAACATTATTCAACAGCCTTTGAATGTATAGTTGTATGATGAAATTTAAAAATTTTGAGAATTATTTGCAGGATTTTAAAATCTTAGGTGTTATATGTTTAAGAGGTAGAGTATGAAATGTAATAAAAAGGAAGTTATTTTATTGGCAGATAATTTATTAGCTGATTCAAAAAAAGGTGTAGTCATTAAACATCTTGAAGGATGTGTTAATTGCAAAAAAGACTTTAAGGATTATAAAGCAGTATCTTCGGCAATGTCATCATATACATCTCATAAAATGGATAACAAGTTTAAAACAGAATTAATAAATATTCAATATCAAGAAAAGAAAAAAATCTCTATTTTACATTTGTTCCCTAAAGAATTTGCCCTTACAGCTGCCTCTATATTA
>JALNXV010000322.1 GCA_023230175.1 Candidatus Cloacimonadota bacterium | reverse complement strand
CAAGCTTCCAGCTTGTAGTTTCATAAAATATTAAATACCTATTACTTAAGGTTTTGAGTGCAAGCAAGGATGCTCGCACAACAATATTAGAGGCTCAAGTTTATGTCTCGGGGTATGCCTATTATTTTGATTAAAAAGGGTGGATACTTAAAATGGTTATCGCCCAAAGAAAATTAATTTTTTAGTTGACAAAAATAATCAAAATATTTTAAATAGAATTTGTTAAAGGAGGCTTTATAATGGGAAACAAATCAATAGCTATCAAAATGATTTTAAGCATTTTAGTAATAGTTATAATCATCTTAGGTCTTTTTGGAGTATATAATATTACTAAATCATCGACTAAGCTACGGGAAGATTTACAAGAAAGTGCTGAAAGTGCTACATTAAGACTTTCTATTCAGTTAGTTCAATTTATTTGGAATTTAAATAATGAAGGAGCTAATCAAATATTAGAAATAGAATTTGAAGACAATAATCTATTTGCTGTAGAAGTTACTGATCCGGATGGACGAATATTTACATTTTTAACAAGAGATGATGAATATAATATACTGGAAACTAACGACATAGATATAATTGATAATCTTCATAATCAAGCAGAAAATTTTCAAATATTTGAAAATAGCATTGTAATGAATGAAGAAAATATTGGAGATGTTAAGATTTACTACACGACAAGATTTTTAACTCAGGCTATTCAATCTGAAATATGGATTAATATCATTCAATTATTTGTTTTATTAGTTGCATTATCTCTTGGTTCATACTTATTAGTTAAAAATATTATTATAAAACCAATGAAAAAAATGCTGATTCAATTTGATTCGATATCTCAAGGAGAAGGAGATTTAACTTGTAGTATTGATTTTATTCATAATGATGAAATTGGTGAAATGGCAAGTTGTTTTAATCGATTTATCAAGAAATTACATCTTATTATAAGTAAAGTTATTGAAACAAATAATCTTGTCTATGATTCTGTGAAAGATTTATCTTTACAAGCTGAAGATATTTTAAATAATGCAGAAAATATTAAATTACAAACTAATACTGTTTCAGCCGGAATCGAAGAAATTAGTATTAATAGTTCATCAATCACCCAATCAACTCAAGAAACAGCTCAAAATATTTCAGAAGTAGCAGATTCTGCCGGAGTAACCTCGGATAATTTAATAAGCGTAGCAAACTCAGTTAATAATTTTGAAAAATTGATTATTAATGTTAATTCTGCAGTTTCAAAAACAGTATCAAATATCAAGCAAATTCATGATAATATTAATGAGGTTGTTTCAGGTATTGATGTATCTGCTGTAGCTATTGAAGAAATGAGCTCTTCTCTTTCAGAAGTATCTATTAATATGCAAAAATCAAATAAAATCACTGCAGATGCAGACAAAAAAGCTCAAGAATCAGCAAAAATTATGGCTGAACTTAAAACCTCTTCAATGGAAATTGGAAAAATAGTTGGAGTTATAAATGCTATTGCTGATCAAACTAATATGTTGGCTTTAAATGCTACTATTGAAGCTGCTAGTGCAGGAGAAGCAGGAAAAGGTTTTGCTGTTGTAGCAAATGAAGTAAAAGAACTCGCCAAACAAACAGGTGAAGCTACTGATAAAATTTCTCAACAAATAGAAAATGTTCAAAATGAAACTGACTATGCGGTAGAATCAATGAAAAGTATTGCTGCGATTATCTCTGAATTGAATGATATTATAAAAGGTATAACTATTAGTGTTGAACAACAATCTTCTGCAACCAGTGAGATTGCTACGTCAGTAACAAGAGCTGCTGAAAAGTCAAAAGCTGTTAGTAATTTTGCAGGAATTATTACACAAGATATTAATGAATTAGAAAAATCGGCTAATTCTACTCAAGAATCTTTAAAGCATATTATTGAAAATACAAACACTTCGGCTAATAACTCTAAGACTATTGCTAATAATACTATCAGTATTTCTCAATTAGTTAACGATATCGCCCGTAATACTCAAGAAATAACATCAGGTTTAGAAGAGATTTCTTCAAATGTTTCAATGATTAATAATCAAGCTGAAAACAATACCGAAATGGCTAAAGATACAAGAGTTAAAGTTAATAAACTTGAGTCTCAAATGAATGAAACTCACGCTTTAGTTACAAAATTTAAAGTATAAATAGATATAATAGTTATTATGAGGGTTCTTTGGAACCCTCTTTTTTTAAATAGAATTTTTATGAAATTAGTTTAACCATCTAAAACCAATATATCAAATAAAGATAAGGTATAAAATATATTTACTTTATAGTTTTACTTATTTTCATTAATTAAGCAATCCACAATTAGCTAATTTATTGAAAATATGTCAGTTATGATTATGTGTTTTGATTAATCTAATCAAGTAAGCTACAGGAGACCTACAGGAAGAAACGTTTCCTGTAGGTCTCCTGTAGCTATGTTATATATTTCAAGTATTTAGTATGTAAAAACTCTATTAAACGTAATGTTACAAAATAAATATATATTTCAATTAAATGGCATTTATGTTATAGATATTAATTTATAAATATAAAGATACAAAATTAAATTAATTTATTTTTTTAATTAATAGATAGACGATACGATAGAAAACTATTAATCATCGAATTTAACCATTTTTGTTTTATTTAAATAATTTACAAATGAAATATTTGTTTTCTGAGTGAAATTTGTTAAAATTTCTTTAATTTTTGATACAGCATTTTCCATATTATCAAGATATTTAATTTTTTTATCATCCATATCGGTAATACTGTCTTTAAGTAAATCTAAATTCCCTTGAATGAGCATTAAAGGTTGATTTATTTCATGATTAGCAGTAACCGAAAGAGCAATTACAGCATTTATTTTTTCTTCTTGAATTTTATTATTAAGTTTAAATCTATCAAATAATGCTTGATGCTGCAAAGTTAAATTTTCTGTTAGTTTAATATCTTCATTTTTTTGTAATTTTGAATCAATTTCATTATTTAGTTTTAAATATTTTAAAGCCTGTTTATATTTTTTTTGTTTTTCATAAAACTCTGAATATTTATAATAAACAGTCTTTATAATTGATAAATTATTTAATTTTTGAGTTAATATCAAAGCAGAATCTAAAGATTGTTTTGCTAGTTCTGAATTATTTTCATATATAGCAATATCAGATTTTGAGACTAAATAGTTAATTTTTCCTCTTTCTGTCTTAATATCAGTCACAAGCTTTTTCATTTCTAATAATAATGTTTTAGCTTTTTTTATTTGATTATTTTGTAAATAAAGAGGTACAAGATTTCTATACGTAATAGATAATTGGTCTAAACCGGTACATTTTATCCTAAATTCTATTGATTTCTCATAATATTCAATAGCTTTTTCATAATCTTTTTGATTTGTATAAATTAACGCTATGTTATTATAAACATTTGCAAGTAAGATTGGAGTATTTGCAATAAGTGCATTTTGTTCAGATTTTATAAAACAACTCATCGATTGATCATTATATCCCAGATATTTATAAGAAAGACCAATAGTATTATAATTATTTGCAAGCCCTTCAAAATTAGATATTTTAGTATTAATGATAATAGCTTCTTGGGCTAATTCTACAGCTTTACTAATAATACCGATTTCATTATAAAAGATTGAATACCATGTTAAAAGGTCTTGTTTAAAATAATTATCGGTTATCTTATCAAGATCATTGTAAACATCTTCAAAATACATAATGGATTTAGAATAATTATTTAATTTTAAATAAGATACAGCAATTTTATGTTTGATTCTGGCGATTTGTTCTTCATTTGTTTCATTATACAGCGCTTGTAAGAATAAATCTAATGCTTGTTGATATCTGCTACAATTCCAATGATATAATCCTATAGTACAATTAGCAAGATTTTGTAATTTTATATCATCCGGATTATTGTCTCTAATCTCTTCTATTTTTTCATAACATTTTGGTACTTCTGAAATTTTATTATTTCTAATAAAACCACCTACCATAATTGAATACAATCTAATCTGCTCTTCGTAAAAATTATTTTTTTTGCAATGAATAATAGCTTCATTACAAAGTTTTATGTCTTCAATCGTGATTTCAAATCTTTTTTTCATTAAGTACTGAATTGTTTCATTAACATCCATAGTTTTCCTTTTTTATGAATTTATGAAGATAATAACCATATTTATAAAAAAAGTCAATAAAAAAATGAGTTTAAATCATACAAAAAAAAATATTGAATATTAATGTGGTGAGAGCATCCTTGCTTGTATAAAAATTTTTTAAAATTATAAGAATATCAATTAATAAACATTTTACAAATTACAAGCGTTAGAA
>JALNXV010000024.1 GCA_023230175.1 Candidatus Cloacimonadota bacterium | reverse complement strand
AATGATGGGATTTCTAGGATGAGGGAAGGCGATACCTTTACCAATTGTTGTAGGTACCATTGATTCACGTTCTAACAATAATTCTAAGACCTCTTCTCTATTACAGTCATCAGGTAGTTTGATAATCTTGACAGCATTAGATAAAATATCAGCTATGTTTTCCCCTTCTATATGGTAATATATGCCACCATTTTCTATAAGATTGACTATGTTAACTTCTTTGTCCGTCATTTTAAGCTCTAATATCTTTTCAGAAACTTGCATATTGTCATTTAAAATCCATTCATTAATTTCTGCTTTATTAAACCTATATTGATGATTAATTCTGTAATATGGAATCTTTTCTTGTTTTATCCATCTGTAAACAGTCTTTTCAGAGACATTTAATAAAACACAAATATCCTTAATTTTTAAGTTCATTTAAGCTCCTTCGAGTGCAAATGTCCTAAAATGTCTTTTAATGTCAAGAATATTTTATTATTTCTTTAGGCTTGAATCTTTAATCGCAATTTGCCTTTTGTATGTAGTAACGAAAAGAGATTTAAAGAGTGCTTACTTAAGATGATTATTGCAAATTTCTTTTTATATATTACTTTTTTTTAACAAAATTTTCTTGACATTTATTATGATATTTTAGATTCTACTTTTGGAGTAAATTATGAGTAAACGTAAAGATAAATTTATGACAATTGGGAATGAAATGAAATTGAAAAACATTGCCATAGAAGATTTAGATGATATTTATTATTTTGAGAGTTCAAAGGGATTGAAAACAAAATCATCTAAAAAGCTTCTTGAAAAGGGTGAATTATCTCAAAAATCTAATATTAAATTAGTAAAGGGTAGAGTCATCGAAGTTCATTCCAATAATGCTTATAAAGTGAAATTACATAATGATTTTAAGATATGTACTTTAAGTGGCAGACTTAAATATTTGGCTCACGAAACCAGAACACCCTTATGTACCGGTGATTATGTTAATATTGATGTAACAGACGAAGATAATCTTAGAATAGAAGAGATATTAGAACGGAAAAATACCTTATCTCGGTTTATTAATTATTCAGAACGTCAGGAAGAAGTTTTGATAGCTTCAAATTTAGATCAAGTTGTAATAACGATGTCTTGTAAAGAACCTGATTTTAGTGCTAATTTGATAGACAGATATTTGTGTGCAGCAGAGATTTTTGAGATTCCTGCAATAATTTGTATCAATAAGATTGATTTAGCAGATAATTTAGATGAGATTAAAAAAATATGTGATTATTATGATTATACCGGTTATAAACTAATTTATTGTTCTACAAAAACATTAGAAGGGATTTCAGAGTTAAAACATCTTTTAAAGAATAAAGATTCAGTATTTTCCGGTAAATCGGGAGCAGGTAAAAGCTCTATAATTAATAGTCTTGAACCCGGACTTAATTTGAAAATAGGCGAAATAAGTGAATTTAATAATAAAGGTACTCATACAACTACATATTCAAGAATGATACCTTGGAGTTTTGGAGGCTATTTAATTGATACTCCGGGAATAAAGACCTTTGGACTTAAAAATGATGATATTGACAAAATTAGATATTGTTTCCCTGGTTTTTCAATACTTACAGAATTCTGTTACTTTCAGGACTGTACGCATACTCATGAAGAAAATTGTGCTATAAAAACAAATATTAATAAAACTATACCCGAAGAACGATATAATTCGTATCTAAAAATAAGAGAGAGCTTATGACAAATATCGGATTATTGTTTAAACCGGAATTAATAGATATTGAACCAATTAAATATTTATTATTAGGATTGAAAGATAAGTATAATATTAATTTTTTTATTTTAGATAAAAATGAAGCTTTTTGCCCACCTGAATTATTATGTCATTTCCCAATGCAATTGACTGATATTAATATGATTATATGTTTTGGCGGAGATGGGACAATATTACGTTCTGTAAAACATTCTGTGAAAAACAATGCTCCGGTCTTAGGTATAAATTATGGAAAGTTAGGATTTTTATCAGAATATTCTCTTAAAGAATTTCAAATAGCTATCACTGATTTTATTAGTAAGAGGTTTTTATTAGAATCTCGAATGCTTTTAAATGTAAGTTTATATAGGAATAATAAAGTAATACTTGAAGAACTTGCTCTAAATGATGCTGTATTATATAAGGGTAGCGATGCTAAATTGGTTGATTTGAAATTATATTCGAATAAAAATTTGGTCTATGAGATGAGGAGTGATGGTTTAATTATTAGTTCACCTACCGGATCAACAGCTTATTCACTCTCTGCAGGAGGAGCAATATTATCCCCTAATATGGAAGCTATAATAGTAACTCCATTGAATCCTCATAATTTAACAATAAGGCCTATGGTTTTTTCTGCTTCAGATTTCGTAAGTACAGTTTTGTCTTCAGATAGTCAAGTATTTTTACAGATTGATGGTGTCAACGTTTGTAAACTTGAATCAGGAGATAAAATAGTAATAGATAAATATTATAAATCAATAGATTTTATAAAATTAAATAACAAGAGTTTTTATAAAATATTAAGACACAAACTACATCTTGGGAAACAGTAAATGTTAACAGAATTAAAGATAGAAAATTTTGTTTTAGTAGATAAGATAAATGTAAGTTTTGACGATAAATTAACAGTCTTAAGCGGAGAAACGGGAGCAGGTAAATCTGTTTTAGTTGGTGCTATAAACCTTGTTTTAGGTGGACAAGTAAGAGGAAATATTTTTTTAGATAATTCAAAAAGTGTTTTATTGGAAGCAAGTTTTACTAGATTAGAGTATATACCGGAATTTAATGAGTTGATTTCAAAATATGAAATTGATATGAGTGATGGAGAATTATTTTTCCGAAGAGATATCAAACCAGACGGCAAGTCAAGCATTTTCATCAATGGTAGAAAATCTACAAATTCTATTGTTAAAGAGTTTAGAAGTATTTTATTGGATTTTCATAGCCAAAGAGACCAACAGTTATTGTTTGATGAAGAAGTACAAATAAATTTTTTGGATGAGTATGCTGAGTTATTAGATTTACGAAGTGAATTTAATGAAAAATATCAGAAATTACAATATTTAATTATTGAAGCAAAAAGACAAAAGGAAGAGATTAAACGATTACAAGATAAGAAGCTTCTTTATGAGTATCAGATTAATGAGTTAGAAACTGCAAATTTGTCAATAAATGAAGAATCTGATTTGGATAATGAATATCAAGTTTTATTAAATGCTAAAGAAATTTTGGGATTGTTTGAAACTTTTAATCAGGAATTTTTTGAAAATGAAAATACTATTTATGACAAAATCAAATATTATCAAAAGAGTTTTGAAGAATTTAAAAATTCTAGTAAATTAATAGATAATGTATGTGAAAATCTAATAACTTGCTCCACTGCTTTAGAAGACGTTATGCAGACAATTAGATTTATCGATCAAGAAATTGTTATTGATGAAAAAAGATTAGATACTGTTGAAGCTAGAATCAAAGTTTTATTTGATTTAAAAACAAAGTATAGAAAAGACATTTCTGAACTAATGAATTATATACTTGAAATGAAAGAATTTATTAGGAATTTTAATCAGAATATTAAAAAGAATGATAATATTGATAAGGAAATAAAAAGTATTAATCTTGAGTGTATCCGAATTGCTGAATTGCTATCCGTTAAAAGAAAGCAATCTGCTATTAATTTTGAAAAATTAATTGTTAATAATCTTAAAGACTTAGCTATAAAAGATGCTACTTTCAAAATAATAGTTGACAAAATATCTAGCTTTGACTTAAATAGTGTTGATATATCAAAATTTAATAATTTTGGTTGTGATAGAGTGTCATTTCAGTTTAGTGCTAATAAGGGAATGCAGATTCAAGATTTAAAATTTTCAATTTCCGGTGGAGAATTATCCAGGCTTTTACTTGTAATCAAAAGCATTTTAGCTAATAAATTACCGGAAAAAACTGTAGTTTTTGATGAGATTGATACCGGTATAGGAGGGAATACAGCAAATATGTTAGGACAATTTATTCGTGAATTGAGTAATAATCAGCAGATTATTTGCATAACTCATTTACCTCAAATTGCCTCTCTTGGACATAATCATTTCAAGATAGAAAAGAAATTATACTTAAATAAAAATAGTATTACAATAGCAAAACTAAATGAAGAAGATAGAATTATTGAAATAGCAAGAATGCTTTCAGGAGATATCACTGAAGTTTCTAAAAAGCATGCAATAGAATTATTAAATAAATTATAGGAGTATTGATGAGATTAAAATTTACTAAACAGTTTAAAATGTTAATTGTTTTTGTAGTAATTGTTTTGGCGGCATATTTAGCAAGATATGGATCCTTTTTGCCTAAAAAACAAGTAATTAATGAGGAGAACAGAAGAATTCAAAGAGAGTTTAAAGCAGCGAAAAATAATGATAAATATGAGATGTTGTTTTCTGTACAAGATATGAATAAGTTTTTGAGTTTTATCAATGATATAGAATTAAAGTATTCTGAGTCAATAAACATTTTAAGAAGACAATCTACATCAAATTCATTTATTTTTATGATAGAGATTCAACAGAAAAATTATAATGAAATTGTTGCAAACCTACGTAGTTATGAAACTGAATCTGTTAAAAAAGAAGAATCATTTAAAGAGATAATACAGAAGTTAGATTTAAATGAAAGATTAGAAATTAATGAAGCATTGAAAAAAAGATACTTAAATGAACTTGAAAATCCAAGACACAGTGCTATTTCGGCTAGTACAGAAGCAAGATTAAATTCTGTTCAGACTACAATTGATTCTCTTAAAAATGCTATTCAAGAACAAGAATATTACGTGAATAATAGTTTATTATTGTTAATGGTTTCTCAAGCAAAATCAGGTAGTTCCGGAGTTTATAAATCTACTTTTAGTCTTATTAAGGGTTTTGCTTTTTGGTTTATAGCTTTGACTTTGGGGATGTTTATAATTTTATTTTTATTTGATAAAGTTTTAGCGTTTATGAGTTATATTGGAATACAAACTGCGAGCGGAAAAGGTGGTAAATCAAGCTATAAATATGGAGGGTCCTATAAATATGGTGGTAATTCAAATTATGGAAGCAGCAAAAGAAAAGTAAAACGAATTTATAAAGATAAAAAAGATGACAATAAGGATAAAAAAGATTAATATCTAAAAGTATTAAGGAGACCTTTATGGAAGCATGGATTATATGGATTGCGATAGGTATTATTTGTTTAATAATTGAGATTGTAACCCCGGGATTTATTTTTTTTAGTTTTGGATTGGGAGCAATCTTTACAGGATTATTTTCGATAATATTTAGTAACTACTTAATACAGTTTTTTGTTTTTGCAATTGCTACATTAATATCTTTTGCTTTAATGAGAAAGTTTGCCGGTTTTATTTTAAAATCTGACATAACTAAAAGTAATGTATCTGCATTGATTGATAAGCAAGGAATTGTAACCAAGATAATTTCAGCAGGCAAAAGAGGTTATGTGAAAATTGAAGGTGAAGAATGGTCAGCGATTTGTAATGATTTAAAAATATCAATTGAAGAAGGTACTTCAGTTAAAGTTTTAAAAACTGAAGGTAATAAAGTTATCGTAACACCTATAAAAGAGGAGAATTAAATGGAATTATTAATAGTAATTATAGCTCTGATTGTATTTGTTTTAATACTTGTTTCTAACGGTATTGTTATTGTTAAACAAGCAGAAGTGTTAATTATCGAAAGATTCGGCAGATATCATAAAACCCTTGAAAGTGGTTTACATATTATTTTACCTATAATTGATAAATATCGTTCGTTTACCTGGCGATTTGTAAAAGAAGATTTTAAGGGTAATAGATATATACAACAATCAACTATATCAAGATTGGATTTGAGGGAAACAGTTTATGATTTTCCACGACAAAATGTAATAACAGCAGATAATGTTTCTATTGAAATAAATGCAATGGTTTATTTTCAAGTTACCGACCCTTTTAAGGCTGTCTATGAAATAAATAACTTGCCAGAAGCTATTGAAAAATTAACCCAAACAACTCTTCGTAATGTAATAGGTGAACTTGATTTAGATAAAACTTTAACCTCTCGCGATATGATTAATTCGAAACTTAGAGAAATCTTGGACGAAGCCACCGATAAATGGGGGGTTAAGGTAAATAGAGTTGAGCTTCAAGACATTAACCCACCTCGTGAAATCAAAAACGCTATGGAAAAACAAATGCGTGCTGAACGTGATAAACGAGCAAAAATCCTGGAAGCAGAAGGTACAAAGCAATCAGATATATTAGAAGCAGAGGGTTTCAGGAATGCTCAAATAACAAGAGCTGAAGGTGAGGCTCGTTCAAGATTAATAGTGGCAGAAGCAGAAGCAGAAGCTATTAGAAAAGTTGCTACAGCTTTGAAAGATACAAAGGTTGATCCTGCTGAGTATCAAATAGCTCTTAAATATATAACTGCCTTTAGTGATTTGATTCAAAAAGGTGATAAAACAATAGTTTTACCTTATGAAGCAACGTCACTATTAGGTTCAGTAAAAACAATAGAATCAATTTTTAAAAATTAGACGGAGGACAAATGTCAGAAATTATTGATGTATATGCAAGACAAATATTAGATTCAAGAGGAAATCCAACTATTGAAGTTGATGTAGTTCTTGATTCAGGTATTCTTGGTAGAGCTGCTGTTCCGAGTGGAGCATCTACCGGAGAATATGAAGCTGTAGAATTACGTGATGGAGATACTCAAAAATTTAGTGGTAAAGGTGTTTTAAAAGCAGTTGAAAATGTAAATGATATTATTGCACCGGAAATAATTGGTTTGGATGTAACTGAACAAATGGAGATTGACCAAATTATGATAGAATTAGATGGTACTCCAAATAAGGCTAAACTTGGAGCTAATGCTATATTGGGCGTTTCTATGGCTGTTGCCAGAGCTGCTGCTGATGAATTAGAAATGCCTTTATATAGGTATCTTGGTGGCACTTGGGCTCATATATTACCCGTACCAATGTCAAATATCATTAATGGTGGACAGCATGCAGATAATAATGTTGATTTTCAAGAATATATGATTGCACCAATAGGAGCTTCTACATTCAGCCAAGCTATTCAAATGAATACAGAAGTTTTTCATACTTTAAAAAAGATTTTGCACGAAGCTAAGTATTCAACAGGTGTTGGTGACGAAGGTGGATTTGCTCCGGATTTAAAAAATAACGAAGAACCTTTAGAAATGATAATTAAAGCTATTGATAAAGCAGGTTACAGACCGGGACAAGACATTGCAATAACCCTCGACCCGGCAGCATCTTCTTTCTATGAAAATGGTAAATATCATCTTAAAGCTGAAAATAAAATCCTAAACTCTAAGGAAATGGTTGATTATTATACTTTGCTTTGCGATAAATATCCAATTATATCAATTGAAGATGGATTAGATGAAAACGATTGGGAAGGTTTTGCTTTGATGAAAGAGAAACTTGGTCATAAGTTACAAATTGTTGGAGATGACTTGTTTGTTACAAATTCTGAAAGATTACAAACAGGAATTGATAAAAATTCTGCTAACTCAATCTTGATAAAATTAAATCAAATTGGTACTGTTACTGAGACTTTAAAAACAATTGAACTTGCAAAAAAACATAAGTTTACTACTGTTATTTCTCATCGTTCCGGTGAAACCAGCGATACTTTTATTGCTGATTTAGCTGTAGCTGTCAATGCAGGACAGATTAAAACCGGTTCTTTATGCCGTAGTGAAAGAATCGAAAAATATAATCAATTATTGAGAATAGAAGAAGAGCTTGGTGATACTGCAAGTTATCCGGGAAAAGAAGCTTTTTATAATATTAAGGTTTAATCATCGTAAATGTGATGTTCAGATTCCTTAAGGAATCTGAACAATTTTATCTTTAAAAAGTATAATAGCTGGAGGCTTAGGTGAGTTTTTTTAATAAAAAAAAATGGAAAAGCATTCATCAATTTAAAGATCAAAATAATTTATTTTTAAAGCTTCTTTGTGCTCCTAAAAAAATTAATATAATTATCAATGGTAACAGTTATCTTATATATTTATTAGACATTAAAGAAAATAACTTGATATTTGCGTTTTTAGACCCTTTATATTTAAATCAAGAACTTAAGCCTAATTTTCAATATAAATTTTCAATAGAATCTTTAATTCATTTTGATACATATGAGATAGAGTTTTCATCAATATTTTGTGTTTTGGATAAGAATCAATCACAGCTATTGTTTTCATATCCGATTCAATTAAAGCTTTATTCTGAAGATTACATCTTGTACCCATCTGAATCAGATAATGTTAAGATATCTTTTGCTTTAAAAAAATTACCGTATTTTAAAAAGATAAAACAAATTAATAGAAATGAAATGCAATTTGAAGCAGAATTACAACATTTTATTGCTGAGTATAACCATAAAGTACTATTTGATATAGATTTATATTTCCCATTTGATAAAGTTAAAATTGCTGCAACTTTTGGACATATTAATAAAAATATTTTTACATTTAAAGATTATATGCAATCATCATTAACTCAGGATGCCTATCTGAAATATGCTGTAGATTATTATAAACGAGCAAAGAATATTGTAGATTATGAAGAAACATTTAATTCGGAAGATGATGAAATGAATGAAAATACCTTAAATAACAATAATAAGATTTTTATTTGTGATTTAAAACAAAGCGTTACTGATTATTTATACCAATTTCTAAAAAATCGTGTTCAAAATGAGATATACCTTTTTAATAATATTGAGTCTTTTTTAGACGTTTTGTCCAAAGAATCTCCATCTATCGTAATAATAGATGCCTTGATATATGATGATTTTGACGTTTTAAAGCAGAAACTTGAAGAAAAGATCAATTTTAATCAGACAAAGGTGATATTTATGACAAATCATCTTCATGACTGCTTAGAATCAGATAATAATAATTGTAAATTTATATTAAAGCCAATTAATGGAAATAAATTGCTTGACATTATTACAGAATATGATAACGATTATTAAAAGGAGTGGACTTATGTATAAAACAATATGGATTATGATTATTGTTGTTATTATGTTAGGGTGTGCTAAAGAATCCGATTTGATAATTAATAATAACACTAATCATCAAATTTATTATTCAATTAATGATGGAGAAACAATTACTCTTGAGGGCCTCCAAAGTGAAAAACATACCTTTCATTTAGGAAAACAGTATTTGCTAAATAAACCGGATAAAACAATAGAACTTTTCATAGAAGGTCAAACTTATGAATTACCTTTTGGATATACTGCTACAGAAGTAAACTTAGAAGCAGATAGTGATTATAAGGTTTTTTTGTGGCCTACTCATGCTATGGTAAAGATAATAAATGATTCCGATGACTGTATTTTTAGTATAAAGTATATGAAAAATTATGTTAATAATGTTGTTATTTCAGAAAATTTGCTTCCTCTTGGTACTAGGCTTAATAGTGGTGAAAGTATATGGTTTAGAATTCCTGCTTTAGAGGATAATTTATCGGGAAATACATTTTTTTATTATACTTTTGAAGTGACTGATGTTTATGATCAAAGATATTTTTTTGGAGATCAAGATACAATATTAATGAAGGATGATGCTTATACTATAGTATTTCAAAGCAATAAATAAAGTATTAGAATAAGTTGGTTTTTTCTAATTAGTCAATGTTTTTTTCTTGAATTTAGAATACACTTGACAAATAGAAATCTTAAAAAATAATGAAAAAAACATTAGGAGTTAGAGATGAACGATAAAGTAAGAGTAAGATTTGCTCCAAGTCCAACAGGATATTTGCATTTAGGTGGATTACGTACAGCATTGTATAATTATTTATTGGCAAAAAAATACAACGGAACATTTATATTAAGGATTGAAGATACTGATCAAACAAGATTTGTTGAAGGTTCAGTAGATAATTTAATAAATTCTTTGGTAAGTTTAGGTATTGATTTTGATGAAGGTCCGTATAAAGAAAGTGATTGTGGTCCTTATTTTCAATCTCAAAGATTAGAGATTTATCATAAATATGTTAATCAGTTAATTGAACAAGGTGATGCGTATTATTGTTTTTGTACAAAAGAAGAATTAGACACTATGAGAGCAGAACAGCAAGCTAATAAGCTTACAACAAAGTATAACGGAAAGTGTCGAAATTTAAGTAAGGAACAAGTAAAACAGAAATTAGCTGATAATGAGCCTTATGTAGTAAGAATGAAGATGCCTGATGATAAGATTTTTAACTTTAATGATTTGATTAGAGGACAGGTAGAGATTGCCTCAGAATTAGTTGAAGATCAAGTAATCTTAAAGGCTGATGGGTTTCCAACATATCATTTAGCTGCTGTAGTTGATGACCATTTAATGGAGATTTCTCATGTTTTAAGAGGAGAGGAATGGCTCTACAGTACTCCTAAACATATTTTTCTTTATGAAGCTTTTAAGTGGGAGACACCTAAATGGGTTCATTTGCCTTTATTATTGAATACGGATAGAAGTAAATTAAGTAAAAGGCATGGTGATTTTTCAGTTAAGAATTATTTAAATAAAGGCTATTTAAAAGAAGCAATTATAAATTTTGTGGCATTACTTGGTTGGCATGCGGCAGAGGATAGAGAATTGTATACCTTAGATGATTTAAGTGAAGAATTTTCAATTGAAAGGATTAGCAAATCCGGTGCAATATTTGATATAACAAAGCTTGATTGGATGAATGGTTGGTATATCAGAAATTTAGATATTGCATATATCGGAGAGTTATGTAAGCCGTATTTTGATGATGAAGATATTGATATTTCAAATAAACAAAAATATCACAAGGTATTAGTTCGTGCTCGAGATCAGATTACAAATTTAACTCAGATTACAGAGCATTCAAGAATGTTTTATAATGATATTCAATTAAGTAATGAATTTTTAGAAATAGTTAATAGTGAGGATTCTCAAAAAGTTTTAAATTGGTATTTAGAAAGATTAAATCAGATTGATTTGAACTCTTGGATAAAAGAGAATTTGACAGTTATTTCAAAAGAAGGAATTAAAGAAACAGGTATCAAGGGGAAGAATTATTTTTTCCCTATAAGGCTTGCTTTATTTGGTGATTGTCATGGTCCTGATATCCCGATGTTGCTTGATATCTTAGGGAAAGAAGAAACTATCAATCGACTTAAGAAATTCGTTATATAGGACTTAAATGGATTATATCTTTTGTAATGGTAACATTTATGGGCATAAGTTTTGTGAGGCTGTTTTAGTTAGAAACGAACAGATATTATTTACCGGTTCTTTGTTTGAAGCTAAGGTTAAAGCAAATAATCCTAAGTATATTGACTTAAAAGGAAAATTACTTTTTCCTGCTTTAACTGACTCGCATACTCATTTTGTTCAGACTGCAAAGAATCTTTTGACTATTGATTTACATAATTGTAATAATGCTGAGTTATTTTTTAAAAGATTATGTGATTATAGAGAAAAATACAATACAAAAATAGAATGGATTTTAGGTTATGGATGGGAAAAGGAACATATAGATAAATTTAAGGATATTAATAGAAGTATGTTAGATAAAGTTTTTCCTGATATCCCAGTGAGCTTATCAAGTAAAGACTTACATTCTACACTATGTAATAGTAAAGCATTAGATATAGTTGGAATTACAAAACAATCAAATTTTGAAGGTATAGTTATCGGTAAATCTTCAAATGGAGAACTTAATGGTTTTTTATATGAACAATCATGGACTGTGTTATCAAAATATATACCCAAATTTAAGAATTCTCTATTATCAAAATTATTACGAGAGTTGATTGAAAAATCTTGGCAATTTGGTTTATGTGGGGTGCATTCTTTTGAGGATTTAGATTCAGCTTTTTTAGTTAAGGATATTTTGGAGGAGTTACCTTTTTATTGTATTTGGTACTATCTTGATAAAATTGAGTTATGTCAATTTGTAAATGAAACAAGAAGATTTATTAATGGTGGAATTAAATTGTTTTCTGACGGCTCTATGGGAAGTGATTCTGCTTGGATGTTTGAATCTCAAAATACTTTAAATCTTGAAGAACAGATTATTAGCTTAAAAAAGGATATTGCTTTTTATGATAATTTGAATATACAAACTTCTGTCCATGCAATTGGTGACTTAGCAGTTAACAAAATGGCATCGATTTTTAGAGAAATATATGTTAATAGTAAATATAAGGTTCAGCATAGAATTGAACATTTACAAGCTGTTAGGAGCGAAGATTTACTTTTGCTTAAGCAAGCTCATATTTATGCATCGATGCAGGCAATACATTTAAAAAATGATATAAAAATGATAAATGATAAGTGGAAAGTAGCAAAAGATTATGCCTTTCCTTTAAAAAGTATGTATGATAATGATATTATCTTGTCTTTAGGTTCTGATAGTCCTGTAGAAACATTAAATCCATTCGTTGGAATGTATTCTGCAATTAATAGAAAGGCAGATAATGATGCAAGTAATGAGACTTTTTTAAAAAATGAATGTTTAACCTTAGATGAAACTATAAAAGCATATTCAATTAATCATTTTAGGGTTGCAAATAAAGATATTAAATATGGTTTGATTGAAAAGGGATTACAAGCTAATTTGATTATAATAGATGACATTACAAGAAGCCCTATTGATATTTTACTTGACATTAAACCATATTTAACAATGATAGACGGGCATATCGTATATTCTCAAAATAATATATAAATGGAGTTTTTATGGCAAAAAAGATAAGATCATCAGAAGATAAAATATTAAAAAATGTTACCAAAGTTGATTTAACAAATTTTAAACCTAAGACAATTATCTCAGTAAAAACAAATACTATAATTGCAATAGCAATATTTTTATTTACTTTGTTAATTTATCAGTTAACAAATTCAAAATCAACCTCTTTCTGGGATGCAGGAGAATATATCTCTTGTAGTAGTATTTTAGGTGTACCTCATCCCCCTGGAAATCCTTTTTATATATTACTTGGAAGATTTTTTTGTATCTTTAGCCTTGGTTTTTCACATGCTATGATTATTAGTTTTTTATCATCTCTTTTGTCAGCTTTAGGAGTAATGTTTACCTATTTGTTTACAGTACAGATTATAAGTATGTGGAATGAAGATAAGTTTATTGTTTTTACCGGTGGCTTTATTGCTGCAATTTTAACAGCATTTTCTTTTACATATTGGATGAATGCTATTGAAGCTGAAGTTTATGCCGGTTTAGCATTTACAATTAATATAATTGTTTGGCTAACATTTTTATGGGTAAAAAAGCAAGATGAATTTTCTCATCAAAACTTATTATTGTTAATTGCATATATTTTCTTTTTAGGGTTTGGGATTCACCAGACAGCCTTACAAATTGCTCCGGCTGTTTTATTTATAGTTGTTTTCCCTTATATAAAACCTCATATTAAGGATTTTAGTTTTTGGGGTAAGATAGTTTTATATTCGATTGGGCTTTTAATATTATATAAAATTTTTGATTCCATTGGTGCTCAAAATAATATTCCGGTATTAGAAAAATTCTTTGTCGGTGCAACTATTATTGCTATAATGTTTTGGTATCTAAGAAAAGATATTGGGAAAAGGGTCTGGTTGATTGGTGTTGGTTTGATGCTAATTGGTTTTAGTTCGCATTTGTTTTTACTTATTCGTTCAGAATTCAGACCATTTATCAATGAAGGGCATCCTCATAATTTTGAGTTATTTATGAATTATATTTTGAGAAGGCAATACGGTGATTTTAGTTTTTTAGTTAGGCGAGCAAGTTTGAGTGAACAATTTGGATTTCATTTCTTAAGATATTTTTCTTGGCAGTTTTTAGATGTAGAGACAGTGTCAAATTGGTTTAAATTTTCAAATCAAAATATAATTCAAGTAATATCAAATTTAATAGTTACTTTTTTGGGATTGAATGGTTTTGTTTATGCTTACAAGAAGAATAAAAATGCCTTTTGGATGTTTCTAAGTCTATTTTTTATGGCTTCTATTGCTATGGTTTTAGTTATGAATTTATCTGATGCTGAAGTTAGAGATAGGGATTATTTTTTTGTTACAGCATATAATTTTTGGGCAGTTGCAATGGGTATTGGTGCTATAGGCTTGCTAAATTTATTTAAGAATAAAAAGATATTAAAAAATGTTTTTGTGATTATACTGCTCTTATATCCTATGATAAATCTTGTATCACAGTATAATAAGCATGATAGAACAGGTGAGTTGATTTCTTTAGATTATGGCTTAAATATCCTTAATAGTTTGGAGGAAAATGCCATCGTATTTACAAATGGGGATAATGATACTTTCCCGTTATGGTATGCTCAAGCTGTCTATGACCCTAATACAAAGGATAAAGTTAATGTATATCCTGCGACTGAAGTTTATCCTACTCAACATACTCAAGATTTGATTTCAGCAGCATTAGAGATAAAAAATCGTGAAATTAAGGGTGTTAGGAAAGATGTAACTGTTGCTAACTTAAGTTTACTAAATACTCCTTGGTATTTAAAGCAATTAAGAGATTTAGAAGGTGTAGAATTAACTTGGTCAGATGAACAAATAGATAAAATGATACCTTTTAGATTAGATAAAGCTATGGAAATACCAATATTATCACCTAATGGAGATAGATTTACAATTTCATTAGAATCTGGAAGACCGATGTTGATTAAAGATTTTTCTGTTATAAAAATTATCCAAGATAATTTTGGGAAAAGACCTATCTATTTTGCTGTAACTTGTTCAGATAATTCCGGATTTGAGAATTATTTGATTAATGAAGGAATGGTGGATCGAGTAACTCATAAACCGGGTAAAGATAGAATAAATTATGAAAGATTATCTAATAATCTTAAAAACTTATATTTGTATAGAGGTGTTTTTGATGATAATCTATATCAAGATGAAAATATGAAAAGACTTATTATGAATTACGGTGCAGCTTATTTAAGATTATCTGATTATTATCAAAATAAAGGTGAATTGGATTTAGCTGTATTAAATTATGAAAAGGCTATGTCTTTTGTAAAAGATACTAAAGAACGAGTTCGTTTTCATGGAATGCTGGCCTTGATGTACGCTGAAAGCGGTAAACTCAAACAAGTAGAACAGTTAGTTAATGAAATGATAGAAAATAATCCCAATTCATTAAATCCTTATTTTGTTGGAGCTATAGCAATGTTTAAAGTCAACGAAAATGAACTTGCTTTTGATTATGCAGAAAGAGCAATAGCTGTAGATCCTTATAATAAACAATTAGTTTCTCTGATTGTACAATATGGTATTGAAAAGAATATGAGACAAGAAGCACATAGATTAATTGAGATGTTAGTGCCTTATCAACCTGAGTTGAGAGAATATTTAGATATGATTGTTGATCCGGAGTTTAATTTAGAATAGATTATGGCAAAGAAGAGTACTAAAACGAAAACAAAAAAGAAGAAACACAATAAGGTGAGTTCACTTAGCTTATCAATGCTAATTATTAGTTTTATATGCATAACAATAGTTGTTATATATTTTATTTTTCAGTATAAGAACATTGATGAGTTTAAATTAAAACCGATTGACATCAGTAGTGATAAAAAGGAAACTAGAACTCCTGAAATTGATAGTCAAGTGAAAGAAAAGGTTATAGAGTTAGTAGAGTCAGCTGAAGCTACCATTGAAACTGATACACAAGTTGATGTTATTGAAGAAACGAAAACTTCTGTTGATGAAGAGATTGTTATTTCTGAACCGATTATTAGAGATAAAGCAAAAATGTATGTAGTTAATCCTAATCTACCTAAGATTTGTATTATTATTGATGATTTCGGGACAATTACAAATACTTTATTCGATAGATTTAACAGTTTGGATACAGAGGTAAATTTTGCTATATTGCCCGGTCACGAAAAATCAAGAATACAGATGAATAAAGCTGTAGAAGCCGGAAGAGAAGTATTGATACATATACCTATGGAACCTGATATTCAAGATAATTCTGATAAAAAGTTGAATTTAGAAACAATAACAATTAACTCAAGTATGACAGATTTTGAGATTAAAGATCAAATTGAAACTTGGATGTTTGAATTATTTTTAGCTGGTGGAGCTAATAATCATATGGGTAGTAAAGCTACATCTGATGAAAGAATTATGAAGATTGTTTTAGGTACATTAATGCAAAATGATATGTATTTTGTTGATAGTTATACTAATAGTAAAAGTGTTGTCTCAAAAGTAGCTAATGAAATTGGAATTAAAACAATTAAAAGAGATATTTTTTTAGATGTCCCTGAATCTTCAAAAGCTAATGCCAGAAAAAAAATAGAAGAAATAAAAAAGATAAAAAATCAAGATGTTGTTGTTGTAATAACTCATTGTCATAGTGATATAAAATATAGACAGTTGATACATTTCATTGATAGATTAAAAGACCAAGGTTATCGACTCATACCTGCATCTTCAATAACACTGAGTAATCTATAAATGATTGGTCGTGGACTTGATTCTCTAATTGCGAAGCAAGAAGGGAATTGAGAACACGAAACAAATAACATCAGCAGTTTAAATTCTTAGCCTCGGGTTTCAACCCGTGGAATAAATGATTGTTCACCAACATTTCTACCGTTTTCGACTCACACTTATTTCGCTCGTTGCAAGTCAAGTCCGGCTGTTTGTTCTGCGAGCATCCTTGCTTGCAGGTAGAAATATGACCGATTATATATAATATATAGTTGGACATTTGAGAGATTTTTGGACATAAGACCAAAAAAAATAAAATAAATTTCTTGACAGTTTTTAAAAGAAATGTAAAATTTGTTTTATAACATTTATAAAGATGAAGAATATATAGATATGAAGTGCTAATTGTTCTACAAGCATCCTTGCTTGTAGGGAAGGTGCAAACAAGGATGTTCGCACAACAAAAGTTCTACAAGCATCCTTGCTTGTAGAAAAGGTGTAAACAGGGATGTTCGCACAACAAAAGTTCTACAAGCATCCTTGCTTGTAGATACAAAAAGTGAGGATTAGATGATGATTGTGATAAGTAAAATCAACAGTGTCATTCTGAACGAAGTGAAGAATCTCCTTTTAATATTTTATAATAAATCACTTAAGTCTATGTATTTTTTGCCCTACAAATCATTAAATCCTGAAATCAAAATATACATAAACAAGCTAAGCCCTGTCTCTCTATACTATACTATACTATACTATACTATACTATACTATACGGCTATGCCTCCTATAATAAAAACATTAACATCGGATGTCATAATAAATTCACATAGTTGCTCCAACTCTCATTTCCGTTTAACTTACGGAAACCAAATTTAAAAAAGTAAAAAATATATAATGGAGTAAACAATGAAAAAAATAATGTTAGTACTTATTCTCGTTGTGATTACAATGGGATTATATGCACAACTTGTTCAAGAAGAAGCAAAAAATATTCAAGGTAGAATAGAATATTGGGATTATTCTTCTAATCCTCCTATTCTTAGACCGGTTCCCGAAGGTACTACGGTTAAAGTTACTTTAACAAATAGACCAATAGATGGAAATAATGAACCGGATAGGTATGCTTATATCACAATTTTTAATGATTTAGGTGATTATAACCATAATTTCTCGGATCCATATAATAATCATCTCTATTTTAATACTGTTTTAGTTGAAGTTTGGGGAAGAGTATATGCAACAAGTTATGATGGAATAGAACGACTTGATATTATAATAGATCAAGCCTTTTAATATTTAACTAATTGGGCAGGATATCCTGCCCTTTTTATGGAGGATAAAATGAAAAGATTAATTTTAATACTTATTTTATTACTTATGGTATCGATGAATTATTATTCGTTAGAAATCGAATCAATAAATAATTTAAGCTTTAATAGAAGTATTATAGATTATGGTGAGTATAATGGATCAATATCGCGATATGAAGATAAAGTAATAGTTGAATGTAAATATAAGATAGAAGAGTATTTGATTAATGAAGCCGGAGATTTAGATAGGGTTTCCTTTTTGAGTAAACCATCTTATTCTTGGAATGCTCCATTTATAATTGATAATTATTATTATTATATTTATAGTAAAGACAATCCTTATGGTGTTGATTTTGGTTGTATTGAAAAAATAGACATTTCTCAAACACCTATGCAAAGAGAAGAATTGTTTGAATTTGATTCTTTTATTACTGATATAAAAAAATGGGGTGATAATCTATTACTACAATTTGCTTATGATTTTCCAAATGTATATCTTTATGATATTAATGATTTTACTGTTATTGATACATTTTCTGTCGGAGGAATAATAGAAATCAAGGATGATGTTTTAGTTAGAGCATATTATCATCCTGAAGAAGATGGATGTAGATTTAATTTTTATAATATTAATGATGGTTTAACTCTTGATGAACCATATACATATATTGATGTTTTAACTGATTCATATTTGTATAGTAGTAAATCTGATGATGATTATCTATATTTTTTGTTTGCTCAGAGTCTCTTAATAATTGACATTTCAGATATTTTAAATCCTGAAACTTTTATTTTTCTTGATAATTTTACTTCTAGTGTTCCAAGT
>JALNXV010000321.1 GCA_023230175.1 Candidatus Cloacimonadota bacterium | reverse complement strand
TGCCCATCCGGAGTTCGGCAAGACGGCCGACTACCTCGATGTCTATCTTCTGTATTTCAAGAGCGACTACGGTCTTGTGAAGGAAGACAGCAAAGTGACGATTGTCAGCGACAGCAATAATTCTTCCCGGGTCAATACCACGCTCACCTCCCGCCTTGGAACAAAGACCATAACGCTCAATGTCAAGGATATCGCTGATGACGAAGCAGCTGCTGTTGCATTCGATGTGAAGATCAAGGCCTTTATCACAGGCAATACGGAGCCTTATCTTGATGCTGTGCAGGCTGTCACAGGAACTGGGACGGTGAGCGTTTCCTATCTTAAGTCCGATCCGGCACAGACTACGGTGAAAGTCACCGTCTCCCCGGCTGAGGATTCCACATGGAAGTTCATCAATAGCAATCCCGATGCCGGCGAATACTACAAGGCCGCATCAGGCTATGCCGTTGAACATGCCTTCGCTTCAGGAGAGGATGATTCGATCACGATGACAGCCTATGTGAAGAACTACAAGTTCGACTATCCGATGCTTTCCGGGGTCGTTGATACTGAAACCAATTACAATAATTCCGATACAAAGAAAGAGACCCAGCCTGACAACGAGAGCATCAATCTCTGGCTCGGCACCTTGAGCAATGGCGATCTGACGGTCATCGACGATACAAAAGCAAACATCAAGACATCGCATACAGGCGATGGAGCCAGCAGCTCGCTGGTGACCTACGGAACGTTCTCCAACTTCGGAGACGGGCTTGAGTGGGTGCCTTCCGAGCTCATCACCGACACTTCAAATGCCAATTATGGTGATTACAAAGAGAAGATTGCAACTTGCGATGTGTATCTTGTTATCGATAATCTTGATGAAGGCACTGTCGGAGCAGCCGATATGAGCGATCATTTCGTGAAGGTCAGCTTCAAGAGCTCCGATCAGAGCGACCAGACCCTCGGCACTTTGAACACCAAGAGAAACAGCGTCCACAGTGCATCGTATTACAGCATAACCAGCGTGAACTAGGAGCCATGATGAAGAAACTGATTTCGTTCATTCTGATTCTCCTCTGCTGCTTCTCGCTGTCTGCCTATACGTACGATGAGCTGAACTCAATGATGCTTCGCGGCAACCTGGACATCCTTTCGGCCAAGGAGGACATGCAGTCCAGCCTTCTGGACTACAAGGATGCAAAGGGCGGATACACTCCGACTGTGGATCTGACTGTCACTGGAAGCTACCTGTTCAATCCTATTGATCCGATAGTCCTTCAGCGTGATGATGTGCTTTCATTTCTTGGCCTTGGCGATGTCCCTGCTTCTTCCGGAACCGAAGAATACATGACGCTGTACGATGGACAGGAGAACACCATGTACCAGTTCCAGCTTAAGATCACACAGCCGCTTTTCACATGGGGAAAGATTCCAAAGGCTGTTGAGCTTTACAAGACGATCTACAGCGCCAGGACGCTGCAGGTTGCCCAGCTCGGCGAGCAGAAATCAACAGAAATCAAGATCAGGATGGCATCTCTTGTGTACATGAAGCAGATCCGCTCTCTTCTGGAGGAGGAGATCGGCCTGGCTTCGCAGCTTGTGTCTCTCTCGCAGCAGGCTCAGATAAACGGGATCCTGCTTGAGACTGACGTGAAGGATGCCGTGGTCCAGTCAAGGCAGCTTGATGTGTCTCTGGCCAAGCTTGACTATCAGATCGATGCTCAGCTCAGGGCTCTTTCTTCTTTGTGTGCTCTGGACAGCCTGAGCCTCGATGAAATTGATTTTGCGCCGGAGAAGAATAAGTATTTGGCCATTCTGAATACCGACATCTCCAGGCTGGAAAGCAATGCTCTGAGCGAATCGAAGACTACATTCCAGCTTCTTGGAAAGCTTGAGGAGGTGGCCTCGATCGCCAACGAGATTGCCGGAGCCTCAGTGAACTGGAAGCCGGATGTTGCTCTGGTTGCCACGTTGGGCTACTCTGGATCGCGGTTCCCGCTGATAGAGACTGACTGGTACCGCAAGGACAGCTCGGATTCCACCCTTACCATTGCGATCAAGGCGAACGTATGGGATGGCGGCAATGCTGTGCGCAATGTCGCCAGGACGGAGAGCCAGAAGAGTTCTGCATACATCGACACGAGCCAAGGCAAGCAGGAGGTCCGAAATACGCTCAGGGAGAACTACAGCAATATCCAGCTTGCTTCCAGCATGATTTCCTACTATGATAGCAAGGTGGACGCAGACCAGCAGAAGGTTGACCGGCAGAATGAACTTCTAAGTGCAGGAGCCGCATCAGAGGCTGATCTGATTAAGGCGCAGATGCAGGTCAAGGCTGATGAAATCGAGAGGCTTCAGGAGCTGATAACTCTTGCTTCTGCTTATTACACAGTAAGTTATCTAGGGAGCTGATTTAATGGACAAGGACAGACTTCTTCGTCAGGTGAAGCAGGAGATGATGCTTGCAATGGGCTGCACCGAGCCTGCCGCCGCTGCGCTGGCAGGAGCCAAGGCGCGGGATATCGCTTCCCGGTTCGGGCAGGAGATCGAGAAGATCGAGATCTATGCAAGCCGCGATCTGATCAAGAATGCAATGGGAGTGGGGCTGCCAAGCTGCAGCCTTACAGGCATTCAGGCGGCTGTGGCATTGGGCATCGCAAGCGGATGCGTATCCGATGGTCTTGGAATCCTTTCACATATTACTCCTGAGCAGGTTGAGAAGGCCAAGGGCGCCAGCACACGCCTGGTGATGGTCAGTGATGTTCCCTCTCTTTATGTAAGGGTCAAGGTCTTCACCAAGGATCATACCGGCGATGCAACAATAATGAACGAGCATGACAATTTCGCCGATCTCAGGGCTGACGGTGTGCTTGTTGAGTCTTCGCCTTCTGCCAAGCAAGGTTCGCCTTGCAAAGAGGCAAAGGCTGTTTCCGATGATGAAATGGGTTCTCTGAGCCTTGATGAGATCCTTGCAATCGCTTCTTCTGTCGGCGAAGAGGACGGGCAGTTCCTTCTCGATGCGGTGGACACGAACATGAAGATTGCGCTTCATGGCCTTGAGCATCAGTACGGCCTTTCGGTAGGCAAGGTTGCAATGAAGGAGCTCTGCGTTCCTCCAAGGACTCTGTCCGAGGCCTTTGCCTATGCTGCAGCTCTTGCCGCCTCTGGAAGCGATGCTCGCATGGCTGGCTGCAACATGGGAGTGGTGATCAACTCAGGAAGCGGCAACCAGGGCATCACCGTGACGGTTCCGGTCTATGTGCTTTCAGAGTATCTGAAATCCGATAGAGCGTCTCTTGTACGGGCTCTTTTCATCAGCCAGACCGTCGGTCTTGTGCTTACAGCGCGCAAGGACAGGCTTTCGGCTCTGTGCGGGGCTTTCACTGCTTCGATAGCTACGGCTTGCGCCTATGTCTATCTTCTCGGGGGCGACCGGTCTGTCATGGACCGTGTTCTGAATGTCATGGTTGGCGATCTTACCGGAATCATCTGCGACGGTGCGAAGATGACCTGTCCTCTGAAGATCCATTCAAGCCTCAGCGCTGCAGGTCTGGCAGTGAGGATTGCTTTCGAAGGCTTGGGGCCTGGCTCCAAGAGCGGAATCTGCGGCAATGATTCTCTTCAGGCTATCAATTCTCTCTCACGCATAAGCTCTGAAGGCATGGAAGAGACTGACCGGACAATTCTTTCAATCATGCTGGAGAAGAACTGCTGAGATGGAATTCGTCGCTATAGATTTCGAGACTGCCGATTTTCATCCTGAAAGCGCCTGTTCGATCGGGCTTGTCAGGATGAATGCGGGCGGCGATGTTCTTGGGACTCAGTACTCTCTTATCAAGCCGCCGTCGTTCTGCCGCTTCGCTCAGCGCAACATCGAGATTCATGGAATCAGGCCGTCCGATGTGAAGGATTCGCATGATTTCTCATATCTCTGGCCGAACATCCAATGGTTCATCGGAGACAGTTTTCTGGTGGCTCACAATGCGCCTTTCGACATGAAGGTCCTGAGTTCGCTGCTTTCCTGCTACCGAATCGAGATACCGGATATAAAGTATCTTTGCTCCCTTCAGATTTCCAGGAGGGTATGGCCAAAGCTCCCAAGCCATGCGCTTACAAGCCTATCGGCTCATTTCGCGCTTGACTACAATGCGCACAATGCTCTGGACGATGCGTCCAACTGCGGCAAGGTCTTTCTCAAGGCCTGCTCTGGGCGGATGAACGACATGGATGATCTCAGGCGGTTCCTCATTGCAAAAGGGATCGAGCCCAAGAGCCTCAAGTCGTTCTCGTCGCCTGTTCCTTCATACTACGCCCCGTATCCTATCTGAGTCTTACATCTGCTAGTATTCTGGTCAGCGGGTTTGCCTTGCTGCCAGGCAATGGCTTTG
>JALNXV010000320.1 GCA_023230175.1 Candidatus Cloacimonadota bacterium | reverse complement strand
TATCAGTCAAGGCCTTGTATGCCCCGAATTCACGCTCTCTGGTCTCTTCTGTCTCCATGTACGCAGCTACCTGAATGTAGCATCTCTTCTGACCGTCTGTGACAACGAAATCCACTTCTCCTTTGGGAGCCTTTCCGACAAACACATTATAGCCACGCTTGAGAAGTTCGTTGAAAACAACACTCTCAAGATTTCCTCCGATACCTTCATTTTGTTGTCCACCTTTGCTGATGGTGATAAAAGCCGGGTCTGTAGCATAATACTTCTGAATGTAGTTAAGGGTCTTTTTTCCGACAAGGCTGAATCTGTCAACTTTTGTGAGCAAGTATGAATCAACCAGCTTTTCAAGGTATGAATAAAGGGTTTGCCTTGATATCTTTTGATCGTAAAAGCTGATGTATCCGGCCAGACTCCTGGTAGATACAAGCGAACCGGATTGGGCGATTGCAAACCTGGCAAAATTCAGAAAAGTATTGCGATATGTCTGATTGATTTTCGGGAGAATGTCCTTTTCCAGGATACTGTTGAAGGTATCTTCAATCACCGCATTCCCTTCATTTTCCGGCAACGAGAATCTTAAAGGAATACCACCGTTGACAAGATAGTCGTCCAACGTCATTTTCCCATCGGTATAAGAAGATGCTTCCATGAATGAAAATGGGAATATCCGGAAAGTCTTCACACGACCTGTAAGACGAGTTGAAAGAGTACTGTTCAGAAGGGATGAAGATGAACCTGTCACGAAGATGGAAGAGTTTGTGGTAGCCTTGAGTGAAGCCAAGACATTCCAGTAATCCTGGACATGCTGAATCTCGTCCAGAAAAATATAGCACCTCTCCTGTTTCTCCAAAGCTTTGGATCTGACCAGTTCATGAAACTTCTCCGGATCATTCCAGAACCTGTGGTATTGATAATCCTCAAGGTTGACGTAAAACATGTGCAAGTGTCCCTGCGTTCTTATCTCATCCCGAATCTGAGATAGAAGAACTGACTTCCCGGCACGGCGCACTCCTACCATAGCCTTGATAAGGTCTGAAGAATAAAATGGACGTATGTCCTTAAGATATGATTCTCTGATAAGCATGCTCAAAGTATAAATCATTTTGTTTGACAATTCCAGTAAAAATTGTCAAATAGCATTTGACAATTTTGTATTTTTCAGAGAATTGTTAAGCCTATGAATGAACCAAAATAAATCTTCCTGCCTGTTTCAATCATAGCCATATCCGAAGCTGTGATTCCATCTGGATATACATTTTTTGTTCTCTCTGTGCTGACGCACCCATATGAGACAAAAGCACCCAAGCAGTTTCAAACCACAAGGAAGGGATTTGGTTATCCTTATGATGATTACTTCTTTCTAAAGGTCTTTGATGCTAGTAGGAGAACCTATGTTTCAAATCATAAATCCCAAGAAATCCAGGACTGAGCCACAATTTTTCCATAAAGCAATAATCTGTACTCGAATGATGGAATTCATAGTTTTGCAGGGGCTGTTTGAATGGACAAAAACTCCAGGAGAAAGAGATTTTCCACATCTGGCTCTCTTTAAGAGGAAAAATGGAAAGCAAGACAAGACGAAAGGATTTAAGAGTCATAAAGCTATCAGATATGCTTTCTTGAAGCTGATTCAAAGAAACAGAAATAACAAATCCTTTCAGCTTTAAGTTGATACTGAAACATTTTTTATTCTACGGTTAAACCTGAATCGAAACAAATTGAAACTTCAATGTTTTAGGAAGTTTTATGTTTTTTCATTTCTATTCTTGTACACACAACAAATAATTGTTAAATTTAAATAGTAATAAGGAGATGCGATGAGTTGGAAAAACGAACTTAAGAACAACATCACAACGGTTGAAGAGCTTGAAAAGAGCTTTGCAATGACAGAAGAACAGAAGAAGAATCTTGAGCAGGTGATCAATACCTGGCCCATGTCGATTTCGAGGTATTATCTGAGCCTTATTCAGAAATATGACTCAAGCGACCCAATATTCAGGATGTGCATACCGGATGAAGTAGAAACAGACAGCACATCGGGAATGCTTGATACAAGCGGCGAGAAAGAAAGCACCAGAGAAGAAGGACTGCAGCACAAATACGAAAGGACGGCACTGGTCCTCAGCACGCAAAGCTGTGCAATGTACTGCCGCCACTGCTTCAGAAAACGCCTTGTCGGACTATCAGATGCTGAAATTGCAGCAAACGACAGAAAACTATTCCAGTACATAGGAGAGCATCCGGAAATAACCAACGTCCTGATTTCGGGAGGAGATGCATTCCTCAACAGCAATGAAAGAATAGAGAACTACCTTCGGGTATTCACTAAGATGCCGAATGTGAAGCTTGTCAGATTCGGGACAAGAACACCAGTGACATTTCCACAGAGAATCAATGAAGATCCAGAGCTGCAGAGCTTGATCAAAGAGTATTCACCAAAAGTTGGAGTACATATAGTCACCCAGTTCAACCATCCAATGGAAATAACAGAGGAATCTGTGAAAGCAGTCAGATCGCTTACCCAGAATGGAGCGGTTGTCAGCAACCAGACTGTTCTGCTTCGCAATGTAAATGACAAACCTGAAACTATCGAAGAACTGATGAGGGGACTCACTTCCGTTGGAGCCGTGCCCTACTACGTATTCCAGTGCCGCCCGGTGACTGGAGTCAAGCAGCAGTTCCAGGTGCCGATACGAGAATCATACAGAATCATTGAAGAAGCGAAGAAGCACCTGGATGGGCTTTCCAAGCGCTTCCGGTACATAATGAGCCATAAGACTGGAAAGATTGAAATCTTCCATGTTGCGGAAAACGGCGATGCGATACTGAAGTACCATCAAGCCAGAGACCCACAAGACATAGGACGAGTGTTCACTCACCATTTCAATGAAGAAGATTGCTGGCTGGATTAGCCCTTCTTGAACTGAGAAACCCTTGCGCTTGCATTCAGATCCAGGTCTGAATGCAGGCCGTCCTTCAGATAATGATACCCAAGACCTGCCACCATTGCAGCATTGTCGGTACAGAGCTTCAGAGATGGGAAACTGACATCTATGCCCTTCTTTTCAAGTTCCTTGAGCTCAGACCGAAGCTGAGAATTGGCAGCAACTCCGCCGCCTGCTGAAAGCCTTGTAAGGCCAGTGAATTCCAGAGCCTTCTCAACCCGTTTCATCAGAATGCCTACAGCGCACCTCTGGAAGGATGCTGCGATATTCTCAGGCGTTGCCGGCTTGCCGGTCGAGAATTTATCAAGCTGATTGATCACAGCAGTCTTGAGCCCTGAATAGGAAACATCGAAAGGACTGTCAAGCGAAGGACCGGGAAACAGGAAAGCATGTGAATCTCCGGATTTTGAAAGCCGGTCGATCATAACTCCGCCTGGATACCCAAAGTCGTAATGCTTGGAAACCTTGTCGAAAGCCTCACCTATAGCATCATCGATTGTCGTGCCAAGAACTTCAAAATCATCGAATCCCTTGACTTTGCAGATTACCGTGTGACCACCAGAAACAAGGACGCCAAGGTAGGGATATTCCTGCGGATGCTCAATCTGGGGAGCATAAAGATGTGCTCTGATATGATCTACTCCAATGAAAGGAATGCCAAGACCAGCGGAAAGCCCCTTGGCAAAATTCAGTCCGACAAGAAGAGACCCAAGAAGCCCCGGCCGTGAGGTGACAGCAATTGCATCAAGCTCTGACTTATCCAAACCAGACTGGCGAATTGCACTTGCAACAACCTGGCTGATCCATTCAGTGTGGAGCCTTGAAGCTATCTCAGGCACAACTCCGTCATAAGGCCTGTGCAGCTCGATCTGAGTTGCAATTACATTGGAAAGGACTTCACGCCCATCCCTGACAACTGCTGAAGAACACTCATCGCAGGAAGTTTCAATACCAAGAACGTTCATCAATAAACCCCTGATTCCTCAAGTTCGCAAAGAAGCCCATAGTTTTCATTAAGGCCTCTTCGAACCTTCGAGAACGGAAACTGGGAATCATAGAAAAGCATGAATAGCTCAAAGCTATCCGGGAATATCTCATCAAAGTATTCAGCGACTCCGCTGGAAAAAAGCGGGCAGCTCGGCTGCACTCCTCTCTTGATTGTCTTGAGAACAGAAAGGTCATGGCTCTGTTCGCCTGGCTTTCCGCTTCTCAGAAGAAGAGCGATTCTTCTTTGCTGCTCATTGTAACTCTGGTTATCCACTTTATCCTCTTTTCCGAAACAACCTCATTATACTGACACCGAATCTTTGGTCAATACGAAAGACCTTGCTAAAGTTCCCGTTTTTCTTTATATTGTCCTGTGTGCCAAAGTGGCTCAGGGGTAGAGCAGCTCACTCGTAATGAGCAGGTCCTCAGTTCGAATCTGAG
>JALNXV010000050.1 GCA_023230175.1 Candidatus Cloacimonadota bacterium | reverse complement strand
CGATAATTTTCAAAATGAAAAATCTTGGAATTCCACTTGATAATAATTGGAAAAATGGTTGACAGAATACAGTAATACTTGACGGCGTCTTTGGTCAGTCCGGTCTTGACGGATATCTCGCCATAGCCGAGACCGCCCTCTCGGAGCTTGGTTATCTGTTCTTTCTGATTGTCTGTCATTGGCATGTCCCTCTATAGGACACCAGACACGAACAGGCTGTTTGCCCGGAAAAAGTTGAGAAAAGTTCAAAGGCCTCCATCTTGAACAGGAAGCCTTTGAAGTCGAAAAGAAAAATCAACCCTTAATCTTGCCGTCCAGGATTTGCGCGGCAAAGTTCCTTGCCTTGACGACCAAGTCATGCATCGTGCTTTTGGAAATACCAAGAGATGCCGCCAGATCGCGCTCAGTGATGTCGCTTGCCAACGCTTCCAGAATGTCAGCCATCTTAGGGTCGATTTTCCTTGCCTTCGCCATCATGTCCTGGAATGTCATCCACAAAGTCGCAGTCTCAATTACATCCAAAGGGTCAACCGGTTCTGCGCCACAAGACTCTTCCATAAGCTCGATCGAGTCAAAGCCTCCAAGGCGGGTCTCTTCGCAGTGAGAACAGTTACCCTTGCAGCGCTTAAGCCTGCCGGATTCATCCGGGAACTGGCATCTTGAACTGCGTGATTCTTGCTTCAGCTCTTTCCACTGAAATCTAATCATCTCTTCGTAAACAACTGGGTCCTGGTTCTCAATCCATATCACGCGGTGAAAATTGTTTCCAATCATACATAATTTGACATCGGAACTCTTTTTCTGGAGAGTCTTGAGTTCCGCATCAGTGTGAATGATGTACGGAATAAAAAAGCGATTTTTGTCATTAATTTGCATCTTTTGCCTCCTGCAACTGCTTGTTTGCGAGCAATCGCAGGAGGTAGTGAAAGGTGAAAAAACTTTGTGCTACCAAAAGTTGTTTTTCAGCTATCCTAGGTGTATACTGAATTGGATGAAACCTTATTTGACGTACTCAATATGGTTGCCAATTCAATACACAACAAACTTCGCCTCTTTGCGTTGTTCACATGAGGCATCTGATAGTTGGTAAGGTTTGCGTGCTATAGTTGATTGACTTGATAGAGTTGTCAGACTTGTTGTTTTTCATTAGGAACCAAACAATGCCAGAATTTGACAACTATAGACTATGCGGAGGGACTTTCTTCACACTATTACTCATGGGGAGAAAAGACAGGACTGATGCAAGAGGCCACCTAAAAGGAATGGGGGACGGTCTATCTGATTCTGAAGTTTTGATTGGATTAGCCAGCATTATTAATTCAAATCCTGATGCTGGATTCCATCATATTGTTGACAGTTTCCAATCAACAACATCTGCCTATAAGGCCTGTAAAAACAATGGTGGTAATTATCTCCCATTTAAAGACGATCAAGCCATAATAGCCTTTGACGAAAGGGTAAAAAATCATTATTTCGAAGCCTTAACACAAATGGCTTCCTTCGTGGATAGTTTTTTGGAATACAAGACTTCCACCAAGAAGGATGTCAATTTGGTTGCCGAATGCCTAAAGCTGCTTGATGCAGACAAGTTAATCGAAGATCATCATGTTTTTTATGCAAGCCCAAACGGAAGTACTCTTACAAAAGCAGAATTGCTTAACGGAACAAGTCCGATATGTTTCCAGAGTTTTCTATTGGGAGTGTTTCACTATGCGATTGTTAAGAGAAGAGACAATACCATTGGGAAACTTACATATGAGGTTTTATGCCCTCCGGCAAGGACTAGCGGCTCGATAAGAACTTATTCGTATCCTTTTGGACATGGGCATCCAAAGACAATAAATCTGATGTACTTTGATTCCCCCTCAAAAACTGAAGCATTGGATGATGAGCAAGTAGAACCAGATGAAGAGTCTTCAACCACTTCTTCGCCAAACCCAACACTCCAAATTGACGAAGATGACAATCCACCAGGAAAAGAAAGAAACAAACCGGAGATTAATCAAATGATGTTTATCCAAAACGGTAATAATAATGTCCAGATTGGATACATAGAAAACTATGATGGAAGAAAGTCGAAGTTATGAGCAAAGAAATCATTACTACCACGCCAAGCCCAATAGTACCAACCCAATGTTTCACACAAACTGGTGACAACAACGTTCAAACGGCGGGTATCAAGAATTTAAGCCTATCGCAGACCATCATATTCCCGAGTACCACAAGTAATCAGGAAGAACGGATTCATATTCCTACTCCAGACTTAAGTTGTTTTAATCTTCTGATTCTTGAATCATGCAATTTTCAGTCTTTCCGCCCAACCGTTGAAAAAATCAGGAAAGAAGTGGCTTTGACAAAATCCATATCGGATGAATTTAAAAGTAGATTTGCATGTTTAAATTCCAAGGCAATTGAAGAAATTACTACATTCCCTTCTATATTTGCGAATGTGAATACAGTGAAGGGAAAATCAGATAGCACTCAATTGGCTTTCTACGGGCGTGTTTATGATGTGCATATTCTTGACGAAGAAATAGAAATTTCGTTTCTGCCGACCAACCCGATTCCACAGAAGTTGTTAAATAACATTGTTTCGGAGATTGCTGTTGATAACCGACCTAATTTTAATGAGTTTGACAGAACTCACTGGACGATTAAGCCAATCAACATAATTGAAGTGCTAAGAAAATACCGTCTTGAAGTTATGATAACAATATAATATAGAAATCGAGGGAATTGAATGCCAGAAAAACAACGATCTGCAATCACAAGAATCAACTTAAACACAGCAACATTCGCAGGTGTCATGTTCGAACCTACATATATAAATTTTCTATACGGGAGGAACGGTACCGGAAAGTCAACAATTGCACGCCAGATTAAGAATAATCAAGGACTTGAATGGAACGCTGATACCCAAAAAGAGAATTATAGTATTTTGACCTATAACCAGGATTTCATCAAAAACAATATAGAAAGCTATGATGATATGCCCGGAGTCTTCACAATCAATGAGAAAAACATTGAAATACAAAAGCAAATCAAGAAGAAGTCCTCTGAGAAGTTGACCCTAGACAAACGAATCGGCGAGGCATTCGAGGATAAAAAGCATAAGGAAGAATCAAAAGATAAAGTCGAAATAACGTTCAGAGATAACTGTTGGGACAGGGTTGGAAAGGATTTCAAGTTCGATTTTCCAAATGCGCTTGAAGGCAAAAAACAAAAAACAACATTTGCAAATGAAGTACTTACCAAGAAAGCAATCAAGCACAATAGAACCGAACTAAAAGCATTCTACGATAAGGTTTATGATTCCAATGCCAAAACATACCCGCTGTTCAACAAAGCTGAAGCCCAAATAATCCCTTCATGCTCCTTACTAGGCAGCTCGATTACAGGGTCAAGCGATTCAGAGTTTTCTAGATTTATGATGGCCTTGAATGCAACAGATTGGGTTAAGCAAGGGCATGACCAATTCGGACATAACGCTGAAGGCAAATGTCCATATTGCCAGCAATCCATTCCACAAGACTTCGAAAAGCAATTACTTGAGTGCTTTGATGAGCAGTATCAGGAGAGTCTACAAGAGATTTCTCAGTTTAGGGAGAGCTATCGCCAGGCTGCAGCCAAAGTCTATTCAATTTTCAAAAACAATCTTTTGAATGTTTTGCCTGAGATTGACACAAGTTCATATAGTTCCCGACTAGATAGTTTCAGTAGCAAGGTAAAGCTTAACTTGCAAAAAATCGATGATAAAATCAAAGAATCAAGTAAAATTGTAGCGTTAGAAGATATTGAAGCTGATGTTCAAGAATTAAATCATAACTGTGATTCATTCAATAATGTCATCCAAAAAAACAATGACGTTGTCTCTTCAAGGCAGAAGAATCAAAGTGATTGTAAGTGTGAAGTTTGGGAACAGATTGCTTTTGAGCTAAAGGATGAAGTTGATAGCTACAGGAAAAGTATACAAAGCCTAAACGATTCAATAGAGTCTCTACAAAATGAGATTGAAGAGAAGAGGGATCAATCGAGTATTCTTTCCCTTGAGATTACAGAGTTGAGCAAACAAAGTATCAACACTTCATCCGCGATTGATAGCATTAACTCTCTTTTGCGGGATTCCGGATTCCAAGGTTTTTTGATTAGGGAGAAACCTGGAGAAGCAAATACATATCAAATCATACGCAGTGATGGTAGCCTTGCGGACAATCTAAGTGAAGCTGAAAAGAACTTTATTGCTTTCCTTTATTTCTGCCAATTAGTCAGAGGGAAACAAAAGGCTGATGAAATGGTTAAGGAGAAAATCGTCGTCATCGATGACCCCGTATCAAGTATGGATAGCAGTGTGCTTTTCATAGTAGCGGGTCTTGTGCGGGAGATGGTCGAGGTCTGTCATAACAATGGGGATTATGAGGCTCCTAAAGACAATCCTTCATACATTCATCAAATATTCGTAATGACCCATAATGCTTATTTCCATAGAGAAGTAACTTATAACCAGGTCGGTCGATTTGAATGGGTTTCGTTTTTCCTAATCAAGAAAACTGATAACATGTCCTCTGTAAGGGAATGCACCTGCCAAAGCAAAACCAAGCCTACTGACATAGAGAATTATAATCCTGTCCAGAACTCGTATGCTGCATTATGGAGTGAATATAATGAAGTACAATCGACAATCCCATTGTTGAATGTCATCAGGAGAATATTGGAATATTATTTCCTTCAAATTTGTGGTTATGAAGGTTCAAACATTCGCAAGACCATTCTTGAAGAGAATAAGAACGGTTTCATAAATACCGATGAATTTGGGAATCAAGATATGCGCATGTATGAAATGGCATCTGCCATGCTCGCTTATCTTGACACAGGAACTACAGGTATAGTAGATGGAGTCAATTATGTTGATGATTGTATCGATACTGATCAATGCCACAAGACATTTGAAAAGATTTTTGAATGCATGGGGCAAAGCCAACATTATGAGATGATGATGAAGAAGAAAGCCTGAGAAAAGCATAAATAATAAAATTCTCCATCGCAAATTCTTGTGAAAGAAAGAATTTTTCTACCAAATTCAGATAAACCGTGATATTCTGTCTCCGAGGTGTTGTAATGCATGCAAACTACAACGGACTTTGGAAAATACTCATTGATAAGAAAATGAAGAAAAAAGATCTCGTGCTTGCTGCGAATATCAGCTGGACCTCTGTAACCAAGATGTCCAAAGGAGAAAACGTAAGCATGGATATACTTATGAAAGTCTGCCAGGCCTTTGATTGCAACATCGGGGATATAGTCGAATTTGAAAAGGAGTAGAGTGCTTAATGGCAAGTCAGATTAAATCCAAGAAGCGAGTGGCAGAACATGGCGAAGTCTTTACCAATGAACGCGAAGTCAAAGCCATGTGCGACCTTGCAAAGGATGAAACAGAACGCATCGATTCAAGGGTTCTTGAACCGGCTTGTGGAGATGGTAACTTTCTTGCAGAAATCCTTAATAGAAAGCTAAACACAGTTAAGCTTCGCTACAGCAAAAACAAAAGCGATTTTGAAAAGTACACCATCGTTGCCATCTCCAGTCTTTATGGAGTAGACATCCTTGAGGATAATGCTCAGGAGTGCCGAGATAGACTCTTCAAAATATGGGATACTGCTTATACAGAGAATAACAAAAAAGAATGTATTGATGATTGTAGAAATGCGGCAAAATACATCATCACAAGAAATATCCTCTGCGGTGATGCTCTGACACTTCTTCAAAACAACGGGCAACCAATCATCTTTTCTGAATGGTCTCTTGTTGCGGGTGTAATGCTTAAGCGTAGAGATTTTGAATTATCGCATATGCTAGAAATGCAGGATAATGGATACCAAAGGGATTTGTTTCTTTCATCCGATGACTATGATACGGAAATAGGCGCGTATATTCCAAAACCTATTGTTGAGTATAAACCCATTGAGTACTGGAGGATACAATGCCAGGAAGCGTAAATTACAATCCTGATGTACTGTCTTGCCTTGCAAACCTTTCTAACGATGAAGTATTCACTCCACCAGAAATAGCCAATGCGATGCTTGATTTGTTACCACAAGAGCTTTTTGAAGACCCCAATGCCAAATTCTTAGATCCTGCGTGCAAAACTGGTGTATTTCTTCGAGAGATTGCAAAACGACTGATAACAGGTCTTGAGAAAACAATACCAAACCTACAGGAGCGAATAGACCATATTTTCCATGAGCAACTTTATGCAATTGCGATTACTGAGTTGACTGCACTCGTAGCTCGGCGAAGTACATATTGTTCAAAAAACACAAGCTCAATTTATTCCGTGTCAGAGTTCAATTCTCCAGAAGGTAATATCCGTTACAAAAGGATAGAGCACACATGGAATGGGATCGGGGAAAAAAAGGACCAGAAATGTATTATTTGTGGAGCTTCAAGAGAGCAATTTGACCGAGGAAAAGAACTTGAAACCCACGCTTATGAATTCATACATGAAAAGGATATTTATAATATGAAATTTGATTTAATTATCGGCAATCCTCCATATCAATTAGATACTGATGGCCCTGGTAAGCAAGCTAAACCTATTTATCATCTATTCGTAAAACAAGCATTAAAGTTAAAGCCAAGATTTCTCACAATGATTACCCCATCAAGATGGTTTGCAGGGGGAATGGGCCTAGATAATTACCGAAATGAGATGTTGAATGATTGTCGGGTCAAGAGAATAGTAGATTATTCTATGTCGACAGATTGTTTTCCTGGAGTGGATATCGCAGGAGGAGTTAGCTTCTTTCTTTGGGACCGTGAGTATTCTGGATTATGCCAGTATTCATTTATTGATAATGGGGTTGAAACAACCCAACAAAGAAAACTCAATGAATTTGATATTTTCGTTCGTGATAATAAGGCAATAAAAATTGTCAGAAAAATCATCTCTAGAAAAGAAAAAAGCATTTCTGAGGACATGTCTTCATTAGGGGTATTTGGTCTAGGAACATCTGAAAGAGGAATAAGCAACAATGATGGAAACTGTTTCTCTCTGTTATCAAGTGTAGGACGAAGTTTTATTCCAAAATACAAAGTAACTCAAGGGTTTGAGTATATTAACAAGTGGAAAGTCATTATTGGAAAAGCAACTTCGGCTGGAGCTGCAACAGCAGGAAAAGATGGGAAAAGAAAAGTAATTGCTACCCTATCAATACTTGAACCAAATGCAGTCTGTACTTTTTCATATTTTGTTGGAAGTTCGTTTTCTTCTGAAGAAAAAGCCATTAACTGTGCTCACTATTTATCAACCAAATTTGCAAGATTCCTTTTATTACAATGTTTATCTGCAATAAACATTACCAAAGAGAGATTCCGATTTGTTCCAATACAAGATTTTTCCAAAAAATGGAACGACTCAACGCTTTACGAGAAATATTCACTAACAGAAGAAGAGATTGATTACATAGAATCAAGAATAAAACCAATGGACTTGAATGGAGATGCTGATGCCTAAAGACTTATTTCCTTCAAAAGATGACTCTCTTCATCCACAAATCTACGCTTTTTCAATCGCGGCAGAACCTGAATATCTTAAAGTTGGCTATACAACTCGTGACGATGTAAATGTTCGTATCAAAGAACAGATAGCCACATTAGGCCCCGCCATTGGAGAATGGAAGGTTGTATTCTCAGGAACAGCAATGCGTAATGATGGTTCTGTCTTTATGGATCATGATATTCATAGAGCTCTGAAAGCCATGCACTGTGTATGTCAAGGTGGCGAGTGGTATCGTTGTACTCTTGATCAGTTAACCCGTGCTTATAAGTCTGTCCTGAACAGGACAACTTCATTTGAAAGGGTAAATAATTTCCGGCCACGACCTGAACAGGATGAAGCTATTACTAAGACCATGAGATACTTTAATTCTGCTTCTTCTGATGGGTCTGGAAGAACCCCCAAATTTCTATGGAATGCAAAGATGCGTTTTGGGAAAACTTTTGCTTCCTATGAGCTTGCAAAGGAAATGGGGCTAAAAAAGGTTTTGGTTCTAACCTTCAAACCAGCTGTGAAGAGCGCATGGAAAGAAGATCTTGAAACACATGTGGATTTTGCTGGATGGCAGTTTATTTCACAGCCGACTAAGACAGACTTATTTACCGATGATATTGGTCAGCAGTATGAGAAAGCGGACAAGAGAAAACCAATTGTATGCTTTGGTTCGTTTCAAGACTTCCTCGGAGTAGATAAAGCAACTGGGACTATTAAGGAGCGCCACAAATGGGTCAGAGCTACGAACTGGGATATTGTCATTTTTGATGAATACCATTTTGGAGCATGGCGTGAAAAGGCTAAGGATTTGTTTGATAAAGAAGATGACGAAAAGGATGCAGACTTTGATCTTCTCAAAGAAATGGAAACCTATGACAAGGATAGTGTTTACGATGAATCCTTCCTACCAATAACAACCAATTACTACTTATATCTTTCTGGAACACCGTTTAGAGCTATCAATAGTGGAGAATTTATTGAAGAGCAAATCTTTTCTTGGACTTATTCTGATGAGCAAAACGCCAAAGAGAACTGGGATGTATCAAAAGGAGCTAATCCTTATGCCGCACTTCCCCGTATGGTTATGCTCACCTATAAGATGCCGGAATCCATCCGAAAGATTGCCATGCAGGGCGAATTTAACGAATTCGATCTGAATGTTTTCTTTTCAACTGAAGGAGAAAAAGATAAAGCTAAGTTTGTTTTTGAAGTCTATGTGCAAAAGTGGCTGGATCTCATGAGGGGACAGAACCTTGAGAGTTCTGTTGAAGATTTGAAAACCGGCAGACATTCTCCATTCCCTTATTCTGATGCAAGACTGCGCTCAGTTCTTGATCATACATTATGGTTCATGCCAAATGTCTCCTCTTGCTATGCAATGAGAAACCTTTTAAATCAAAAGCAGAATAGTTTCTATCACTCTTATAGAGTTATTGTTTGTGCAGGAACAGAAGCTGGGCAGGGGGCTGATGCATTGATTCCTGTTGAAAGGGCTATGGATGATCCATTAAAAACTCAGACCATTACTCTTTCCTGTGGAAAGCTAACCACCGGTGTAACTGTCAAACCTTGGACAGCTATCTTTATGCTCCGAAACTTAAAGCAACCAGAAACTTATTTCCAGGCAGCATTCAGAGTACAATCACCTTGGACAGCAAGCGGAGAGATTATTAAGAAAGAATGTTATGTCTTCGATTTTGCTCCAAATAGGACTTTAAGGCAGCTTTCAGAATATAGCTGCAGACTAAATGTCAAAGAACGTGACCCTGAGATAAAAGTTAAAGAATTCATTAAGTTCCTTCCAGTTCTTGCTTATGAAGGAAACCAGATGAGGGAAATAGATGCAGGAGAAATTCTCGATATTGCAATGTCTGGAACCTCAGCAACACTTCTTGCAAGACGCTGGGAGTCAGCACTTCTTGTCAACGTCACGAATGATGTTCTAGCTCGTCTATTAAACAACCCAGATGCAATGGCTGCTCTCATGAGTATTGAAGGCTTCAGAAACCTTAACAGTGATTTAGAGACTATAATTAATAAGTCTGAATCGGTCAAAAAAGCAAAAAAAGAAGGTGGCAAGAAGGATCCCAAAACACAAAAAGAGATTGATGATGACGAAAAAGAATATAAGAGCAAGCGTAAGGAGATTCAGGAAAAGCTAATTAAATTCGCCACGCGCATTCCAATTTTCATGTATCTCACAGACTTCAGAGAAGTATGCTTGCAAGATGTCATTACCAAACTTGAGCCAGGCCTTTTTAAGAAAGTGACAGGGTTATATGTAAAGGACTTTGAACTCCTTTGTTCTCTTGGTTTGTTTAATGAGGATGTTTGGAATGACGCAATATTCAAGTTTAGACGTTATGAAGAAGCAAGCTTGGATTATACAGGCATTAACAAACATGCAGGAGAACCGGTCGGAGGCTGGTCTACTGTACTCTCTGTCGATGACTTCAATGCCCTTTATAGAAAACAGTCGGATGAAGAGCCTGCCGTAAATAAAGAAGAGAATACTATTGAGCCCCAAATCACCAGAAAAAAAGATGAACGTTTAGGAAAACAAGTCAAGACTATAAACCTAGTTAAATCTGAGGGCTACAACAATCAGTTGGAATCAAAAACTCAGGTAGCAGAGACTCCTCCAAAACCAAAGATTGTCTTAGTAAAGAAAGTACCAAAATCGCAGGTATCAACACAAACAGGTATCAATGATACCAAGGAATCACATTCAGCAATGGATGTAAAAAAAGATGATTGGATAATATCAAAAACCTATGGCTCATGTACGGTATTGAAAGTTGACAGCGACAAGATAACTCTTAAGACCAAGAAAGGTAAAACAGTAGTTTTCAAGTTTCCTGGGGCTTTTGAAAAAGGTGAACTAAAATGAGGTGATATGAAGATGAATTATTCTCAGGAGAGTTCAAGTATTGCAATTCCCGCCAGAACAGCATTTATTGACGAGAGTGGAAGTTTTGGTTTTGACTTCTCAAAGGAAGGAACCGAACGCTATTATGTTGTTTGTGCAGTAATTGTAAAGAACGATGATGTAGGTTCTATGGAGCATGAAATTGACAAGCTTCGGGAAATCTATTTCTCAGGAAAGGAGATGAAATCAAGTGCTATAGGAGGTAACGATTCGAGAAGAGGCAGAATTCTGTCAGAGCTATCAAAGCTAAATTTCTTAGTGATTGCTTTGATAGCCGATAAAAAAGCTTTTTTTGAGGGAGGCCCTTTATCAACTTATAAGAAAACCTTTATTAAATTTATTAATCAACAGCTTCTTGATGGGTTATATAAGTATTATCCCAAACTTACTATTATAGCGGATGAACATGGCGGCAATGAATTTCAAGAATCATATGCCAATTACATTGAAAAACATATGCCTGAAAAAGACTTGTTTAATGATTATGATTTTTCTTTATCTGATAGTAAAGAATCCAATATTATTCAAGTTTCTGATGTCATTGCAGGTTCCATACGGCGGAATAAAGAAAACAAAGACTCGCCTTCTGCACTTCGTATTATTCAAGACAAAATTCAACTCAAATTGGATTTTCCCCAGCAAGAAAAACGTTATTACTCTGTCAAATCACTCAGAACAGAGTTTGATGATATTATTTTTACTACCGCATTAAAAATGGCTCGGGATTACACTCATAACAACAGAGAAAGCACGACCGAAGAGATTAGAGCACGCGTTTTTTTCTTGGATATTCTTTTGTTTAAAATACTTAACGTTGGATCAGAATATATTTATTCAAAGGAGATTGTTGACAGACTCCGGGAGTTAAGTTCACATCGCATAACTAGTAGTTATTTATGTCGAGAGGTCGTTGCCCCATTAAGAGATTTGGGAATTATTATTGCAAGTAGTCCCAAAGGATACAAGATACCTGATTCTATGAAGGATATTTCAACCTATATTAATCAATCTGTTACTGTTGCTGGACCAATGTTGGATCGAATAAAGCAATGCAGACAAACTCTATTATTAGCAACAGATATGAAACTGGACATATTGGAAGATGACACTCTCATTCAATATAAGAATTACTTTATAAATCAAGGTTCGAAATAAAGACACAAATCCAGGAGAAAAAAAGTAGTATGAAAAAAATAGAAGGTTCACCAAAGAATTTAAAACAGTTGTTACAGAATACAAAATACTCAATCCATTATTACCAGCGTGAGTATATGTGGCAGAGAAAGCACATAGAAGAACTGATTGATGATCTTACCTCTGAGTTCTTAGATAATTACAATTCTGGAGATTCAAGGCTACAGGTTGCAGATTATGGAACCTATTTTATGGGTTCCATAGTGTTAGCTGGTAGAGAAAACGCTATCATTGATGGCCAGCAAAGGTTTTCCTCTCTTACACTGCTATTGATGTATTTAAACAACAGACTGAAGACTATTGGTCAATCCTACAACATGATTGAAACCATGATTTTCTCAGAGTCTTTTGGCACGAAGTCTTTTAATATCAATGTTGATGATAGACAAGAATGTATGAATGCTATCTTCAATGATGCTTCATTTGATACAACCAATTGTAATGAGTCGGTAAAAAACCTATATGGCAGATACCTGGATATTGTTGATGTTTTTCCTGATGATATTCAAGACTCAATATTGCTTCATTTTTGTGATTGGCTTGCTGAAAAGGTATTTTTCATAGAAATTGTCGCTACTACAGAGCAAGATGCGCATAAAGTCTTTGTCTCAATGAACGATAGAGGATTAAGTCTCACTTCCACGGAAATGCTTAAGGGGTATCTCTTATCGGAGATAAAAGTTGATGAAACTCGTGAAAAGCTAAACAGTTTCTGGAAAGAAAAAATACTCGAGTTAAAAAAAGACGAAGACAAAGGTGATGAGACCTTCATCAAAGTTTGGTTAAGAGCCCATTATGCAGACACAATTCGTGAAACAAAAGCTGGTGCTGTAAACAAGGATTTTGACATCATTGGTGGTCCATTCCATAAATGGGTACGTGATGAACGTGATAAACTAGGACTTGGGACTTCTGAAGATTTTGAATTGTTGATTAGAAAAATGGGGAAGCTCTCAGAAGTCTATAAGAAAATCCGCAGTGCAGAAACTATATATTCCGAAGAAACAAAATATGTTTATTATAATGCACAGCTGAACTTTACATTCCAAGCTCAGCTATTACTAGCTCCTATTTGTTTTGATGACTCTTGGCCTGTAATCATCGAAAAAATGAATTTAACAGCTAGATTTATTGATGTTTTCATTATCTCAAGAGTTGCTAACTATAAATCTGTTGATTACAATACCATCAAAAACGCTGTATTTAACATTACCAAAGACATACGAATGGTAGATGTTGCTACATTAAAGAAAAAGCTATTACTGCAATTCAATAAGCTTACCTTCGATCCTGAATCAGTCGTCCCTGACCTTCGGCTCAATAGCTTTACAAAGAAATACATTAAAAACATTCTTGCAAGAGTAACTGGGTATATTGAAGAATCAATAAATGTTGCATCAAATTACAGTGACTATATGAATACGCAAACAAAAAATCCCCTTGAAATTGAACACATCCTAACCGACCATTTTGAATGGTTTACTGATGAATACTCTGATCAGGACGATTTTAAAAGATGGCGAAATAGCATCGGAGCACTTCTGTTGTTGCACAAAAGCATTAATGCAAGCCTCAACGATTCAAAGTATGAATATAAGCTTCATACGTACTGCTCAAATGAAGGCAACATTTACACAGAATCTCTTGGTTCGCAAGCATATCAAAATAACCCCCAATTTCAAAAGTTTATTAATGATAACTCTCTTGATTTTAAAGCTTATCCAAGTTTTGGAAAAACAGAGATAAAGGAACGAACTGCTTTACTGGTTGACTTGTTTAAGCTCGTATGGAATGGAGACATGTTTATTTGAAGCAGGAATTCATTCCTTCCTAATCCTTTTTATAGAACTCCGTCTCGTATCCATCCGCTCTCAACTTGATGCCAGGCAACCACTCCGGGGTGCGTCCCATCCTTAGGCCTATCTCCTCTACCGAAACATCCATCGGACACTCGATGATGAGCTCGTCGTGCACATGGCCAACGATGAACTCTGCCCTCAAGCTCTTCATCGCTTCCGCCAAGATATCCCGACTGGTGGCCTGGACTATATTCTCCACGAACTTCGGACCATAGGATTCCAGTCTTTCCCATTTTTTGGTTCCTCCGATTCCCTCGTAGGTGACTGACTCGCCACCGAATTGGTTGAATCCAATCCTCGGTTTCACATAGGCGAGTTTCCTCCCCGAAGGCAATGTGATGAACAGCATGCCATGCTGGCAATCAAACTTGATGGATCCGACCTCTGTGAATGTCCTCATCCTGACAGCTTCCTTTACCGCCCCATCGACGTCCCACCAGAAT
>JALNXV010000319.1 GCA_023230175.1 Candidatus Cloacimonadota bacterium | reverse complement strand
ATTTCTTGACCTTCTTCAGCGATTCCAGCTTACGCTGATGAAGGGTGATAAGGTTATCTAGACTTTGAAAACAAACTCCGATTTGCTTTTGCTCGCTTTCTTCTTTTGGAAGAAAAAGCGTTGTTCCAAAAAAATCTGAAGGAACTATATTGAGCAAGCCATGATTTCTAGCTCCCTCTGAAGCAATTGCCTGGATACCCTTATGCCAGAGATTTGTGCTGTAATATGAAACTAAAAAATCAGGATTTGTTTCCTTGAAATCCTTAATCTTGAAAACAATATATAACGTGGATAAAACACCATTCTTGTATCTATCCAAACGTTTTACGGCTCCCCAAATGGCATCATTGGATGTGCTTTTGTTGTAAGCAAATTCTCCATTTTCAATCAAGTAATAACCACTAACATCTTTACTTGCAATTCGCTTGTCGAAGAATTCGTTTTGGTCTATTAGTCCATATTGAGCAGATATTGTCAAAGGAAGCGAGGAAACCATGTTTCCATTCTTTCTCATTACCCTTTCAGCAATATCACCTAGCTTACGCTGTTCCCAAGGTTCAGTAAAAAACGATGTTAAAGTACAGTTTTGCAGTTGTATTTTTATGCAGACTTACGCTGATGAAGGGTGATAAGGTTGTCTATAGTATCTGCCAAAGAACCAATCTTTTTTTGTTCGGAAAGTGATGGGAGAAAAATCGGAGTTTTTTTTCCACTTTCAATTGTATATGTTCCTACAGTTCCAATACCAGCAGATTCCTTAATGAAATTTTGGATTGCTTCTCCAAAAAAAGAGTGATAGAGAAAGTTGCCTTGTATCTTATTGTTGTTTTGGAACCATATGATATTCCCGTCCTTGAAGTAAACAGGAACTGAATTGCTTATTAGGTATGGAATTCCAATAGTTCCAACACCAGTGACAAGAACATCCCCCACTGCTACTTTCCCTGATTGACCAATTAATTGTTCATAACGCTTTTTGGAAATATAGAGATAATCTGCAGGTTCTTCGTTTTTGGATGCAGACACAAGGTCTCTTGCTCTTAGAAAGCGAACTCCTTTATTTGTCCAATCGGATTGCATGACTCTTTTTACTGAAGTAACAATCATTTCATCGCCTAGCTTACGCTGTTCCCAATCTTCAGTGAATCCTTTGAACCTAATTTGTGGTTTATTACTTTCGTTCATTATATTTCACTCCTAGAAGGTTTTTGAATTCTTGCAATCCTTTCATATCAAAAGAATTGCCATCTAATTCATCAATAAGCAGAGAAAGTGTTTTATCTGTTTCCTGAATTTGTGATTCCACATCGGAGAAAGTGATTGCATATTTATTCATCAGTGACTGAATCTTGCTGATCAGGGCTGCCATGATTGTGCTTGGCATCTTGCTGAGATTGTCCATCAATGGAGCTACCCATTTCTTCGAAAGAAGTATTCTGGACTGTTCATCAGAAAGATTCTCAATCGTTTCTCTGGTTTTTGATGTAAGCATATCTTCTTCGTTTTTGATTTTGGCCTTGAGATCTTTTTCTTGATTAATTAGATCTGAAACCATCAGAATCTTGGCTTCATAACATTCATCATCAGTGATATCGGATTTATTTATTGACTTGGCTTTTTTCAGTACTGCAGCATTGACGAATCCATCCCTGCTGCTATTGATTTCTTCAGATTCCTTGTCTTCCTCTGAGATTGAATCTAGGACTTCTGTATATTTTGAAGCAATTTCTTCAAGCATCTCTTTCTTAGAATCCAACGCTTTGGTCATATCGTTCAGCAAGGTGCCTTGGATAAGATCAAATGGGAAAATGTGACCAATCCAGCCATCCTGGACTTCCTGATCCTTTCCATTGACCTTCTTGATTACCATGCGTGGGTCTACTTTCTTTGTGGCTTCAAATCCCTCTGTTTGGATAAGTTCAAGATCTCCGCTGATTACCAGCCATTTTTCATCAAGCAGCTGATAAGCTTCATATTTGTCTACAAGAGGAATGTCCTCAAGACATTTGAACATCTTGTTGGCGAGGATTGTTTCTTCCTTGGAAATCGGGATTGAATCTATGTTGTTGGCCAACTGTTCATTCAGATAGGAATTGAAACTCGCAAATGAAGACTTGAAGTTCTGCTCAAATTGTAAAACATCCTTGTTGCCTTTTATGGCTTTGGCAATATCTTCGGATTTGATCTTGAAATATGGGGAATCGCCCTCTTTCTCAAAAAGGATTGAACGAAGAGTAGGGAATGCATTCCAATACGAATTGAGGTCATCAATCTCATCTTCTGGAATGCCTCCGAACATCGAGGCAAAGATATCCCAAGATTCTGCGCTTTCAGATGAATCAACATAACGTGGAATGTTGAGATTGTACTCATTGCTCCTTATCTCCTCTCTTGAGACTACCTTTGAGAATTTTGGCAGGCTTTCCCTTTTTATGAAAGCATCTGTGATGCGTTTGATGTCTGAGGAGCGAAGTTTATTGTTCTTTCCTTCCTTGACGAAGCATTTTGAAGCATCGATTATCAGTGTATCAGTATTCTTTCGTTTCTGCTTCAGCACCATGATTATGGTGGGAATGCTTGTTCCGAAGAAGATGTTTGCAGGAAGTCCTATGATAGCATCAATATGGTTCTGCTCAACCAGATTCTTTCGTATTGTTCCCTCTTCGCCGCCACGGAACAGAACTCCATGAGGCAGAACGATTGTCATGATTCCATCTGGCTTCAGATGAAAGAGGTCATGAAGCAAGAACGCATAATCGGCTTTTGATTTTGGGGCAAGGCCATAATTTGAGAATCTTGGATCGTTTTCCTTTCCTGCTGGATCCCATGCCTGAGAGTAGGGCGGATTTGAAACAACAGCATCGACATAAAGCGGGTTGTATGTGTTTGCTGGATCATTGTCATCAAAGTAAGGCCAGTCGTTCTCGAGCGTGTCACCATTCCTTGTAACGATGTTGTCTGGAAGAATCCCTCTCATGACCAAGTTCATCCTTGTAAGGTTGTAGGTGTTTTCCTTGAGCTCTTGTGCGTAGTATTTGATTTTGTCCTTGTCGGAAATATGCTTTGCCACAGAATGACCAATGTTGATGAGCAACGAACCGGATCCGCTGGTCGGATCGTATATGTTGATTTCGTTTCTGTCGCTTAGATGATATGCTACAATCTCTGACATCAACAAAGACACTTCGTGAGGTGTATAGAATTCTCCAGCTTTCTTTCCGGCATTTGCTGCGAACATGCTGATAAGGTACTCATAGATGAAACCGAGGACATCAAAATCTTGTTTTCCGTCCATAGGAATGACATTGATAAGCTGAATCAAACCGGTGATTGCCTTGGTTTGGGTGCCCGAACTATCACCAAGCTTGCTCAAGCCTGTTTCAAGAGTTTCAAAGATGTTCTCGAATACTCGCCTGTGGGTGTTCTTTATCAGCCGACTGAATGCGGAGAGGGCGTCACGTACATTCGAGACATCGAAATCCTTGCCCATATCAAGCCATGTTTGAAATAGATTCCTGTGCTCGATGAAGTATCCGATGCTATCCTGAACGAAAGATACTGTCTCTTCATCGGATTCGGATAGCTGTTTGATATTATCATCAGAGAAATCATTTTCCTTGAGAAATTTGACTTCCTTATCTGAAAGGTATTTATAGAAAATGAAGCCAAGAATGTAATCTTTGTATTCGTTTGCCTCAATCTTTGATCTCATTCTGTTTGCTGATTCCCATATCTTTGAAGCTAGCTGCTGTTTATTCATAATACCCTCTCTGCTCAAACAATAGCAAATCTACATATTGCTTAAGGATAATCTGAATTCATTATAACCGAATATAAAGGCATAAAGCTAGCCGAAAATGCGTGTTTGATTGCCTTAGAAGGGGGTTTTCTCTTCGATTCTATTGCACCGGCTTTTTTCACAAATCCATCCTGCTATCTGGAGTCCAGCCTGGCATCCATTGCTTTTTATGCCGGATTCTGACCAAACCATGATTCTTCTCCTTGCAATATCCCAGTATTATTCAATTGGAAAACAATCCAATTTGGAGTATTATCTAAAAACAAGGAGATACAGCCATGAGTACCCATATTGCAGCTTCAGAAGGGCAGATTGCTCCGACAGTGCTTCTGCCGGGCGACCCGCTTCGCGCCAGATTCATCGCAGAGACCTTTTTGGCCGATCCCGTATGCTACTCGAAAGTCAGAGGGATGTATGGATATACCGGAACATACAACGGGATTCCTGTATCTGTCCAGGGCACAGGAATGGGTGCACCTTCAATTTCAATCTATGCAAACGAGCTTATCCAGTTCTATGGAGCAAAGAACCTTATCAGGATAGGAACAGCAGGATCCACATCAGAAGAGTATCCCCTTGGGCATGTGGTCCTTGCACAGGCAGCCTGC
>JALNXV010000318.1 GCA_023230175.1 Candidatus Cloacimonadota bacterium | reverse complement strand
CCCTTTTGATACTGTTTTATTACATGGTATAGTTAGGGATTCAATCGGTAGAAAAATGAGTAAATCCTTGGGTAATAGTCCGGATCCTATTGATATTATCAATAATGTAGGAGCTGATGCATTAAGATTTAGTATAATCTTTAATACACCTAAGGGTCAAGATTCATATTACTCAGATGAGATATTAGAAACCGGTCGTAATTTTTGCAATAAAATTTGGAATGCCTTTAGATTTATTATGATGAATATAGAAAATATTAAAGGTTTGCCAACTAAAGATAATTTACAATTAGATTTAGCCGATAAATGGATATACAGCCGTTTACATCAAGTTACTGATGAAGTTAATGATTATTATCAAAATCTTAGATTTAATGATGCTGCTCAAGCTTTAATGCAATTTGTTTGGGATGATTTTTGTTCTTGGTATCTTGAAATGGCCAAAGAGAAATTTTATAATGATAAACAAGAAAGTACTTTACTTACTACTAAATACGTTTTACTTGATGTAATGCAATCATCTATGAGACTATTACATCCTATTATGCCTTTTATCACTGAAGAAGTTTGGCAAATTATTAAAACAATTTATCCTATGAATGAAAAAGCCTTGATTATTGCAAATTTCCCAATTGCTGACAAGTCTTTGATTAACGATGAGATTAATTATTCTATGAATTTGATTCAAAAAACTATTACAGCAATTAGAAATTTAAGAAAGCAAGTTAATATTCCTCTTGGTAAAGATGTTAACGTAACATTAAAAGTAACAGATAATAAACAAATTAAACTTTACTTAGATTATCAAGGTTATATATCTAAATTAGCAAAAGTCAATGAATTAATTGTAGATATAAATATTGAAAAACCAGATTCATCTCTCGTATCTGTTGTTGAAGATGTACAAATATTTTTGCCTTTATCCGGTTTAGTTGACTTAGAAGCTGAAAAGAAAAAACTTAAAAAACAAAAAGAAAAACTTGAAAAAGAACTTCTAATTATTCAAAATAAATTAAAAAATGAGAAATTTATCTCTAATGCGAAACCTGAGGTTATCGAAAAAGAACGGGATAAAGAGAATGAAGTTTCAACAAAGTTAACTACAATTAATGAAGTTATACAAGGTTTATAGTAATCATTTAAAAGGAGGAATTTATGTTTGATCAAGATGATAAGATTTATGATTCAGAAGAGATTGACGAAGAGAAATTAAAAAATATCGCAGATAAAGTAATTAATGACGAAGATTTAAAGTTTAAATTTTATGAGAAGTTACGTAAAAAATTAAGCGATAAATTACCAAATACTGAAGACCCAACTAAGTTACAATTAAAAGATTTTCTTTTCTTTTTACCTGATTTTTTTATTTTGGTTACAAGATTGTTTCTTGATAAAAGAATTCCTTCAAATAAAAAGGTATTAGTTGCAAGTTTAATTGGTTATTCAGTGATGCCGATAGATTTAATTCCTGATTTTATTCCAATAATTGGGTATATAGACGATTTGGTAATTATGATATTGGGTTTAGATATGCTTTTAAAAGATATTGACGAACAAATATTAATCGATAACTGGCCGGGCAATCAAAATGTTATTTCCTTGATAAGGATGATAATTGAAAAAATTGAAAGTAATATTCAAGATCCACTTTTTAATATCATTAAAAGGATTCTAAGAAGAATAGGCTCGTAGATAATGAAACTCGTTATTGCAACAAGAAATAAAAATAAATATTTAGAATTAAAAGAGATTTTAAAGGATTTAGATTGTGAGTTAATCTTTGCCGGAGATTATCCAAATCTACCTGAGATAGAGGAGGACGCAGAAACTTTGCTTGAAAATGCGTCTAAAAAGGCAGTAGAGACTGCTATTTTGCTAAACTTACCCTGTATGGCTGATGATACGGGTTTTTTCGTTAGAAGCCTAAATAATGAGCCCGGAGTGAGTGCAGCTAGATATGCCGGTGAAAATTGTTCTTATGAGGATAATGTTAATAAATTACTTTTGGAACTTAAAGATAAAGAAGACAGATATGCTTGTTTTAAAACAATTTCAATCTTGGCTCATCCTATCAAAGGAGTTATTGATTATGCCGTAGGGGAGATGTGTGGCAATATAATTTCAGAAAAAAGAGGTGTCAGTGGTTTTGGGTATGATCCGGTATTTATTCCGGATGGTTATGATATTACATATTCAGAGATGCCTGATACTTTAAAAAATCAAATAAGTCATCGTGCAATAGCCTTTCAAAAGTTAATTCCTATATTAAGAAAATTTATTAAAGAGGAGGATTTAAATGATTAATCAACAAATATTTAGACAATATGATATTAGAGGTATTGTAGATGAAGATTTAAATAATGAAAATCTTTATTTGATTGGTAAAGCCTTTGGTACATACATTCGAAATTTAGATAAAAAAACTGTTGTAATTGGTGGTGATGCAAGACTTACTACACCAATTTATAAAGAAAACTTTATCAAAGGTTTGATTGAAACCGGATGTGATGTTCAAGATATTGGAATTTGTGCTAGTCCTGTCTTATATTTCGCAATTTGGAAACTTAAAACAGACGCAGGTGCTATGATTACTGCCAGTCATAATCCTTCTGATTATAACGGAATAAAGTTAAATTTAGGTATGGCAAGTGTTTTTGGAGAACAAATTCAGGAAATTTATAAAATTATTAAGGATAATAATTTTGTCAAAGGGAATGGTTCATCCTCTACTTATGATGGGATAATTGAATTATATTCAGATTATATTGTTGAAAATATTAAGCTTAATCGTCCTGTAAAATGTATTGTCGATGCCGGTAATGGTGTAGGTGGTCCAATATTACCTGATATATTGAGAAGACTTGGGTGTGAAGTTAAAGAGATGTATTGTGATTTAGATGGAACATTTCCTAATCATCACCCTGATCCAACCATAGAATCATATATGACAGATTTAATTAATGAAATGAAAAATGGTGATTATGAAGTAGGTCTTGGATTAGATGGTGACGCTGATAGAATTGGTGTGATTGATAATACCGGGAAAATGTTATATGGTGATCAAATATTAAATATCTTAGCTCGAGATTATTTAATAAAAAATCCCGGAAAACCTGTTTTAGGTGATGTTAAGTGTTCAAAAAACTTATATGATGATATAAAAAAATATGGTGGTCAACCCATTATGTATAAAACCGGTCATGCAAATATTAAAAATAAGATGAAAAAAGACGGAATTGCTTTTGGTGGTGAAATGTCCGGTCATATTTTTTTAGGAGATAGATATTTAGGCTTTGATGATGCAATGTATGCTTCTGCTCGTTTCGTTGAAATATTGTCGAATACTGATAAAAAGTGTAATGAATTATTAGCTGATCAACCTAAGATGTATAACACTCCGGAAATAAGATTTGATATTGATGAAGATATTAAATTTTCTATAGTAGAGAAAGTAAAAAACTCATTTATTAAAGAAGATTATGAAATAATTGATATTGATGGAATGAGAATTAATTTTGATGACGGATGGGGTTTAATTCGTGCCTCAAATACACAACCTGCTTTGGTTATGAGATTTGAAGCAACTACTCCTGAAAGATTAGAAAAGATTAAGTCGATGGTGGAAAACAGATTAAAGGCTTTAAGCTAAAAAATAAAAGATTGTAGGAAAATATTTTTTGTGCGAGCATTCTGCTTGCACTTTGTTTCCTACAATATAGAAGAATGTAGAACAACTAAAAATGGGTTTATTTATTTTTTATCCTTTGGTTGAAGTATTCTTCAACTGTATAAACATTTTCTATTTTAACTGTGGAGTTTTTCATTATAATAAATTCTGATATTCCAATTTTTGATTCGGGATTACCCCAGTCATAAGTGTAACCTAATTGAGTCCATGGATATGGATTTTCACCGTATTGAGTTGCTACAAGGTTATTAAACCAGTTTATCCAACTACTATCAGCATCGACAGGATAAGACAAATCGGATTGTGAATCATATATTTCATTGTCCTTAGATGGTCTTTTTAAATCATCTGTTTCAACCCACATTTCTACAATGTAAGTATTATCTGAATCAGGTGGTAATCCAAGTAATTGCTTAAGTCTGGTTAGCATATTCTTTTCATTGGAAATCTTGTTATTTATTATATTGATTGCTTCGTAATCAAAAAACACCCATGTTTCTCCCCATACCAAATCCATTTCATTGCCAATATTAGGAATATAGGAAGTACTGTATTTGGTGTTTGTTGTTACTAATACTCTTGATTTTCCCGGAGTATTTTCCCATACAATATTCGGGTTATCAGCTGTTACAGCTGTTAGTGTATTAATTATATCACTTTCTTCCGGATTTTGAGCATCAACTACAGCGTTTGAATAAACAGTATTATAGTCATTTACAATATAAATTAATT
>JALNXV010000317.1 GCA_023230175.1 Candidatus Cloacimonadota bacterium | reverse complement strand
TCAAGAGTGCTGACAGTCAATGACTTTCCGAACCTTCGCGGACGAGAGAAGAAAACCATGTCCGGTCCTGTTATCAGCTTGTAGATGAAAGAAGTCTTGTCAACATACAGTTTATGCTGAGAAATCAGAGATTCAAAAGAAGAATGCGAAGTATCGATTACTTTCATAGCAATAACATAACATGAAATCGAGAATCCGCAAAGACTCAAGCCGGCTCAATACAAGATATCCTCCAAGACCGATTTCATTTTTCCTTCCGGCCGCGTCTGCCCTTACAGAATGTTGCTGTTGCTCGGTATGCGCTTGCTCCATCCCTGCCCCTGAGCCCAGGCCATAGTTGACTTCTGATCCTCATAATCAAAAGAATCCGAAGCGTTTCCGCCATAGACACAATCAAGGAAATCAATGTAACCGCCCGGACCTCCGACATCATCCAGAAGCATGCCGCCGTCCCTGGCAAGGCAGATCGGACGATGGGTTTGAATCACCTGGAGAATCTGCCTGTCTGAAGCAGAGCAATCATTTGGCCTGGTTATCCTGACGCTCCATCCGTCACCGTAATCATAATCGTAATCAAGGACATCAGTGACAGCAGCCACTGACGGGAAGGAAGCGTTGGACATATCAATTTTTGCAATCCACTCGGACGCATCGCCAAGATGCGTTTCCTGTTCTGCAAGCACGCTTGCCAGAGGAAGCCTCGTCAGAAGGTCGTTCATGTCTCCCGTGTTTATAAAGCAATTCAGATCCTCGTCAATCATGAGCTTGCCATAAGGCTTGCCGTCATTTTCCTTTTCTATGTTCTTGACATAAAACTTCTTGAAAGAAGCTGCGGCTGCCTGCTGGAATTGATAATACTCTCCCTCTCCACCGTAATAATAAGGCCCCGTGTATTTTCTGCGAAACCATGAATTGATGCTCTCGCATTCCTGGTAGTCATCATTCCAGTACTGATCTTCGAAATCCTCATCCGGAAAGCGGAAAAGGATTCCGCAAAGAGAATTGTACCCTTTCATATTGTTGCCAGTAAGCTCGAGAAACCGCTCTCTGGGGATGCTGAACTTGCGCAGATGGCTGTTCTGCCAGCCAAACAGTCTCTGAATCACATAATGAAACGCATAAAGCGTGATATCACCAGGAACCAGCACATCTCTTGTGAAAGACTTTCCAGTAGAGCTCTTCCCATATTCCTTGAGGATTCTTTCTTCATTCGCATTCACAAATTCGAAATTGAACTCAAGATGAACCTCGAACGGCTTCGAATCCCAGTGAATCATCTTCATTGAATTGCTTGCCTGTTTCCTTGCTATCTGCTTCTTCCTAGCCTCTTCTATTCTGGTCCGGTAAAGGGCAGAACGCTTAGCATCAGGGCTTCTCTTGTCCCCAAGGTACAGCCCGCGGTCATATGGCGTGTAAGCAGCCACAGCGGTCTCGTCCATTTTAAGGGCTTGCGCAATCCTGGAGATGCTGCAGCCTGAAGCATAAAGCTGCCCCACCTCATCGCTGGTAGGGCTGCTCCACAGGCTGCTGGTTATCAGGATCTTCCTGACCTTCACCGTGGAGACTCCGCATTCCTTGGCTGTCTTCTCGATTGAATCATTATCGCCGAATTTCTCAATCACCTTCAATACAATGCTGTCATCAAGTTCGTTTTCCATAGCTATAGTAAATCATGTCAACCTAATTGTGTCAACCTAATTTTTATGATTTGTGTTCTGGCCAAACCCTGATTCCTCACCCGCCGAATCAAATAAATCTATTAGGGGAAGTTTTCCTTAAATTTCCCCTAATTCCTCTTATTTCATTTGGAACAAGCTAGCATTTTGCCAGCATCCTTGCTCAGAGCATAGCCCGTTAACCGGCGGTTCAATGGAATTCTATCAAGAAGATGAAGCTTTACGAGTCCCTCAAGATCAGACCTGATTGTCTTGACCGAAACATTCAGAAGAGACTCCAATTCCTTGCTGACAACAATGCTATCCGGTTTTTCCGAATAGAACTTCAGAACTCTAGCCTGCCTTTCATTGATTCCAGGGATGTTCCGATATTTCAGAACTGCATTCTCCTCTTTGGATTTTCTTTCAAGATAATGCGTCAATTCGGAATAGGCCTTTTCAAGAACAGTCAGATTGTAATGAATGAAATAACCCAGATCAAAGTCATCATGCTCAGAATAGATGAATGCGTTTTCATATTGAGATTTGCTTCTGTAGATAATCCTGGATATGGAAAGGAATTCAGTAAGCCAATAACCGTTTTTCAGCATACACCAGTAGAACAGGGAACGTGCGGTTCTACCGTTTCCATCAGCAAATGGATGCAGAAAAGAAATCATGAAGTGAATGATGATGGCTTTGATTATTGGATGGATGAATGGTTTGGTTGAATTCGCAAAGTCACAGATCTGCTGAATCATCCCTTCAATCGCAATAAAGGAGGGAGGTTCATGAGCAATTTCCCCTGTTATTCCGTTTGAGACGACAATGCTATCGTCAGATCTGAACTTTCCCTCATCACTTTCTCTTTCCAGAGTTTTTCCCGATATCATCTTATGGACTTCAAGAATAAGCTCTCTGGATAGTTTTTCCTCTTTGTGATCAGAAAGAAACCGGATGGTATTGTAATTATTCAAGATCATCTGCTGGCTTTTGTCTTTTGGCTTCAGCTGCTTACGAAGCATTGATTTGGCATCCTTGCGCGTCGTAAGCGCACCTTCCATCTGGCTGGAAGCAATAGCTTCCTCCATTAGAGAGCTGATAAGAAAATATTGTCTGCTCTTGTCCGATATTAAATTCTCCGAAGAAAGAGAACCCCCGAAACGCATATCAAATTCATGCAGCAATTGCTGCATATAATCAGTCAGATTGAAGAAAAAAACATATTTTCCGAACAAAATCCTCTGCATGGAAAGACGCCGCTTGAATCTTATGGCAGCCCAGAAGTCCTCAGGCTGTATGCTATTTGGACAGTAGTATTTCGCTTTGGTCCAATAGAGATAGTCATTCTCAATTTTTGAAAATGCATCCTCATAGTCAGGATTCAGAAGAATATCAAGAATCCGTGAAGGGTCAGTCTGTTTTATTGCTGGTGGCTTCTCTATCATGTTCTGATATTAGCATGCATTCTGCATTGAATCAACAAATTAAGGGAAATTTTCCCTACTTTTCCCCTGATTTCTCCTATGTCACAATTCAATCACCTGCATTCCGCCAGATTGAAACTGAGTCAATTTTTATTATGCCAAACCATAATGCTTCGCCTGACGCAGCAGAAGATGCACTATTTCTGCGGTTTGCGCCAGACCATTTTGTTTACAATTCCAGTATAGGACTGGATTATCTTCACAACCTTGGTGGATACATTCTCATCAGTGTAATACGGAACAGGGATTCCATAGTCGCCTGCACTGTTCATTGCAACAGCCGTATCAACGGTCTGCAGGACCTGCTCAGTCGTTATGCCGGCAATGATGAAGTTGCCTTTGTCCAGCGCTTCAGGACGTTCGGTAGACGTTCTGATGCAAACTGCAGGGAACGGATGCCCCACTGAAAGGAAGAACGATGATTCCTCAGGCAGAGTCCCTGAATCGGAGACCACTGCGAATGCATTCATCTGGAGGCAGTTGTAATCATGGAACCCAAGCGGCTTGTGGGCGATGACCCGCTTGTCGAACTTGAAGCCTCTCTTCTCGATGTACTTGGCCGACCGCGGATGGCATGAATACAGAATCGGCATGTCGTACTTCTCGGCCATTGCGTTGACTGCGTTCATAAGGGAGAAGAAGTTCTCCTCGGTGTCAATGTTCTCCTCGCGGTGAGCCGAAAGCAGGATGTACTTGCCCTTCTCCAGCCCCAGGCGCTTATGAATGTCGGAGGCCTCGATCTTTGCAAGGTTTGCATGAAGGACCTCGGCCATCGGAGAACCTATGACGAAAGTGCGTTCCTTGGCAGTGCCCTCGGCATTGAGGTACCGTCTTGCATGTTCGCTGTAGCACATGTTCACATCGGAGATATGGTCCACGATGCGGCGGTTGGTCTCTTCAGGAAGGCATTCATCGAAGCAGCGGTTGCCGGCCTCCATGTGGAAGATTGGAATGTGAAGCCTCTTGGCGCTGATTGCAGACAGGCATGAGTTGGTGTCGCCGAGAATCAGAAGCGCATCAGGCTTGACCTGGACCATCAGCTCATATGACTTGGCTATGATGTTGCCAATAGTCTCTCCGAGGTCCTTGCCCACTGCATCAAGGTAGTAGTCAGGAGCACGAAGCCCAAGGTCATCGAAGAACACCTGGTTGAGTTCATAGTCATAGTTCTGACCGGTATGGACCAGAACCTGCTCGAAGTACTTGTCGCACTTCTTGATCACTGCTGCAAGGCGGATGATCTCCGGCCTTGTGCCGATTATTGTCATTAGCTTGATTCTGTTCAT
>JALNXV010000316.1 GCA_023230175.1 Candidatus Cloacimonadota bacterium | reverse complement strand
CCCTGTGAAGGGTGCGACCGCGAAAAGAAGCAATGAATTAATCATTTCTATCTTCAGCAATTGAAACAATAACTTAAACTTAATGAATAAGCCATATTTTTGGGATGAAATTGAGGCTTTTTATCTGCGAACCTCTCAGGTTTTTCATGTGAGCTTTACGTTCGCATCAAACCATCAGGAGTCCCTCTGCATCATATGTTTCTTTAGTCCCGTAGTGAACAATTTTCTCATGATAATTATTCCCAAGGTTATAGAAACGCAAACTGTCCTTATTTAAATTAATCAAACCAAGAAGAGAGTGTTTCAAGAGGATATACTGTCCAGGATCAAGATTACATTCAAATACTGAATTCTGAACACGTTGACCAAAATCAACACATTTCTTGGCCACTTTTCTTAATCTTTTTCTGCCTTCCGCATCTTCAGTGTTTACGTCATATGTAATTAGGACAAGCATTTCTATACCCCCAGATACGGGGGATATGCATCAATATCCCCTCTTAAATACCTAGCAAGCAACAATGATTGAGAATAAGGAAGCAATCCCCTAGGTATTTTCTCTTCCAAAAAAGGATGAACAATTATTTCTTGTTTTCGTTTTTGCCATGAACTTAATGATATTTTTCTGCCAGTTTCATTTAATGTTACAGCTCCATTTTCATACTTAGTAAAATGGTTAATATTAATTACCTTGTTATTTATCAATGTCAGCACAAACCGATCAACAATAATTGAACGAAATTCTTCCATCAAATCCAAGGCAAGTGACCGGCGCCCTGGACGATCAACGTGCATAAATCCAACATAAGGATCAAGTCCGACTCCTTCCAAGGCTGAAGCGCAATCATTTGCAAGAATTGCGTAGAAAAACGAAAGCAATGCATTAACATTATCCATTGGCGGCCTTCTTGATCTTTCATGGAAAAAGAAAACATCTTTGTTCTGCAAGATTAATTGATCAAAAACGCTGAAATACCAAGAAGCGCAATTCCCTTCCAAACCACGCATTTTGTCCATGGAGTCACAGTTAGGAATTGCTTGAAATTGGTTTTTCAACAGCATAGACACTTTTCGCAATTCTTCAGTATCTACTCGCAACGGATGATCTCTAAGAGCTCTTTCAATAACAAGTCTTGAATTATATATTTTACCAATCATGAATTGCTTGGACAAACTCAAAGAGTATTCAGAATTCTCAGATAAATGGTAATGTGTTTTCCGTAAAAGAACATTACCACGGAAATCGCCATTAACACTACCAAGAAATCGATTTGAAGATGGGGAAAAAAAAGAAATACTGATACCCCTTTTAGTGCATTCTCCAATCAAAGCCGGAGATGCACCTTTGTAACTGAATGACATTATGTTTTCAAGGGTATGGAGTGGAAATCTGACAGGATCTTTATCACTTGAAAGAACTAATACATTTTCTCCGTCCAGTCCCAGATAACTTTCTTCAGAAACAATAAACAAAGTATTTAGCAGCTTTCTCATATTACATCTTCTTTTGAAAGCATAGCTTTAACATATTCCAGAGCAGATTTCCCGCCCTCAATCTTTGGAAGACAAATCTGCTTCAATGAACAGGCATTGCAAGAATTAGAAAAACGTACTTTTGGAGTATATCCTCTGGAAAGCAACTCATGCATTTCAAGTATCATTTCCCGAGCTTTAGTTCGAAGATTTTCATCAACAGAGACAAGACTTCTGTGCCTTGTCTCTCCGTAATAAATGAACCCTGTATCAGAATTGAACCCAAGCATTTCTTCAAGGCACATCAATTGACAGCAAACCTGAAGTCTATCTGCATCATTTTCTTTGTCTGCCCCTCTTTTGTATTCAACTGGAAATGCAATCCATTTTCCTTTCCTTCCAATAATCTCTACGCCATTCGGTGATTGTAAAAACTCCACAACATCACAAATCCCCGAAATGCCCAGTTCAACTGAATGAACGCGCATTCCCCGTACAACCAAAGATCCACTTCTTGATTCAAAGAAGCATTCATTATGAGCGTTTTCATGGAGAATGGATCCATCAATTGTCCTTTCGTTCTCTACCCATTGCTGCTCAATATGAATCAATGCCCATTGACGTCTGCAAAAAGAAAAATGCTGAATTCCAGATAAATCAATAAAATCATCCTCTTCATACATATTTTTGGATTACTTTCCTTCAATAACCTCTTCATTCAGTCCTTCAAGGGGTGTACTCTCAATTTCATAATCGTCAATTGATTTAGGATCATCTGTTTTGGCAGTTATTTTTAATGAGTGATGAACTTTTGCTGATGAATATAGGCCATTCTTGCAATTGTGTTCCCACCAGAAAACTTTATTGACCTCCATACTCCCATCCGGCCTAGCGGAAGAAGAATCGTTCTCAAAAAGAGAAACAAGTGCTTTCTTCAATAACAATGCATCCTCATTTGAAAACCCAGTTTTTTCTGCTAGTTGGCAATTGATACTTCCGTAGAATACATATGTAGCATGGCTCACTCGATGCTTGGTACCCATTGTATCACTTGCCTTTTTTCCATCTTTTACGGCTTCGCTATTAACACTCTTAGTGATTTGAAGGCTTTCGATTTCAACCGGAGACAAACTCTCAGCGGAATGGACAGACACTGGCCCGCGAACTCCTACAGAGACATCATTCCCTTTGAAAGCAAAAACTTGACCAAATGCCCTAACATCAAACCATGAAGCACAAGCCGCTTTTGCAAATCTATCTTTGTCATTCTTTGCTGCAACTATATCAGGATTTGATAGAACTCTTTCATGCAGACTTTTGAAACCATCATCACATCGATCATCTGACTGGACAAATATTCTTTGACCCAAGTCTTGAAGTCTGTTTCTGAGCTTCCTCTTAATACATACATCAGATACTTCTCCCAGTCCATCATAAGTCTCTCTTGGTCTATTTCCATTAAGAGGATCCCCATTGGGATTGGCATTCTTTACAGAAAAAACCACGGCAAAATCAATTTTCTTTTCCAAACAATTCGACATATCAATTATTCTCCTTTTGTTCCTTGGCTTTCGCCTTTTCTTCATCGAATTCAATCATTTGACTTGAATAGCCAAGAAGATATTCATCATCCAGCTTTCGGTCATCAAACCCCGCTTCACCAATTTGGTCAATAATCCCGGCAATTTCATTTTGAAATTTTGCTGTAAGCCCACCAACTCCAATTTTCTTGAAATAGTATACAAGCTGATCAGATATTATCCTCCATGTTCGTACTGGTTTCAAAGCAAATTGGTGCATCATCCGTTCTGCATTTGTTTGCCGAGGGGTATCGCCAGAAACAAACATAGAATAGCTCTCAACGTTCTGGGCATAAGCCAGTAAACGTCCAAAAAGATAACTACGATCTGTCGATTGTTTGTCTAGTGCCATTTTCCATTTCTCCTTATAGTTTCTGATATTTCCATTTGAAAACTTGTTAAATCGGTCATTTAGGTTCTTTTTTATTACAGCGCAAGCAATTGCCAACACTTTTTTATACTCCCAGTCTTCCATTGAAACAGGAGAAGAAGCTCGACGCACCAAACAACTCACAAAATCTTTAGGAATGGGAGCTTTATCAATAATACAAGGAACTAATCGTTTAATTGCAGATTCAATCAGAGCGTCGCTTGCCGATCCGCCATAAGCAGCCTTTATTATATCTTCCGGTCGAGGAGCCCCGATGAAACGATAATGCCTAAAGCTCTTTCCATCAGTTTCCTGTACTGTCTTGTGCATAATCCACCTACAAGTACTATGCCAAAAAACAATATTGTCTATAAAACCCGAACCAGAATACTCTTTGTAATAAACAACAGACAAGCACCCCTTTGTGGCAGAATCAAGACCAATAATCATTATTTTGGAATTGTCTGAAAGATTAGAGCAGTACCCTGCTAACGCCTTTTTCAACGTTACAGCAAACTCTTCCTGAGTACTTGATACAGTCAAACTGTAATCCAATATTCCTAAATCATCTGAATCAACACAAACAGACGGCACATGCTCATTATTAGTGCCCCAGGCAAGATAATATTGATCCTCTCCAATCCTAGCTCCTTGTCTAGCTATAAGCCATTTGAGAACATTGTGAACTTTTTGCGAAGAAACATATCCTATGGTAACTGCCTGGTCCGCTGAAGTAAATCTTCCACGATAAGTAAAGCCCTCTTGGTCATTCGATGATATAAGTTTAGCTTTATCACCAGAATTTCTTATTTTTGCAGGACTTTTTCCAGAAATATAAGAATAACTTCCATCAACATAGCAGATTCCTTTTTCAACCAGTGTTCCAGTATAGTAATTAATAAAGCTATTCCAAACTTCCTTATTAAGCCAGATGCGATCATTGCTTTGTCCGGGAACTTGAACTCTGAAGCGAATGAAGGCATCCATTGGAGTTCCCCCCGATACAACAGCC
>JALNXV010000022.1 GCA_023230175.1 Candidatus Cloacimonadota bacterium | reverse complement strand
AATTTGATGTAAGCTTAAATGAAGATTGCCCGGATAATTTAGCGGTTAATATGAACTTAAATATTAATCCTTCTAATCATAATGCTAAATTTGCTTTAGTTTCAGGTGGTTATCATTTTAGTGTAAGATCTGCTATTCCTCAAAATGATAATCAAAATATCGGTGCAGGTGAAAGTGGAACAGTAACTTTAACAATAAAAAATTATAGTTCTTTTGCAACTTCAGGAGTAACAGCTTATATAGAACCTTTAACTGATGCTTGTTCTATTGATGAAGATAGTTTCAATATTCCTGATATGAATGCCGGAGCAACAGCAAATGTAGATTTTACATTGAATGTTGAAGAAGGTGTTTATGCCGGTAGAACAGCACTTTTTGCAGTTAATTATGTAAAAGATGATCTTCCAATTTATAAATCATATTTTAGATTAGAATTAGGTGTAGTTGATAATACCGCTCCTACAGGACCTGATGCTTATGGTTATTTTGCTTATGATAGCTTTGACACAGATTATCCCGAAGCTCCTACATATAATTGGGTAGAAATCAATCCTGATTTAGGAGGAAATGGTTCAATTATTACTTTAAGTGATGATGAATCTGAAACTATTGACTTACCGTTTGATTTTAAATATTATGGTAATGTTCAAGATCAAATTACTATATGCTCAAACGGTTGGATAGCTTTTGGTGAAACAGATATGGATGATTTTAGAAATTGGAATATCCCATCAGCTCTCGGACCTTATAATATGCTCGCAGTCTTTTTTGATGATTTAAAAGGTCAAATTGATGGAGAAGGTTACCTTGATATGGAAATTAAATATTGGTATGATAGTGCTAATAATAGATTTATTGTCCAATGGGATGATACCTATTTCTCATCTGATTCAAATCAAACTTTAGGAACTGTGAAATTCCAAGCTATTTTATATCCTAAAGGAAATGAAGATGGTGATATAGTGTATCAATATCATACAATTTTAAATCCTTCAGTAAATGCTAATTACTCTACTGTTGGAATAGAAAACCCAACCCAATCAGATGGTATCTGCTATACATTTGCTGATTATTACCAAGATTCAGCAACAACTTTGCAAAATGGATTAGCTATTAAATTTACTACAATTCCTCCTGATAACTTTGTTTCTAATAATGATCAAACATTAGAAGTATTAGGAGTTAACTTACATCAAAATTATCCAAATCCATTTAATCCGGAAACTAATATAGCTTTTGATTTAAAAGAAACATCTAATGTTAAAATAAATATTTATAATGTTAAAGGTCAAAAAGTTATTACCCTTGTAAACGAACGCTTAAACGCAGGTAAACATATAACAACTTGGAATGGATTAAATAAAAATAATGAATCTGTGACTTCGGGTATTTATTTTTATGAAATTAAAACCGATAGTCATCAACAAATTAAGAAGATGATATTACTTAAGTAATAGATGTATTAATAAAAAAGGCAGTCTTTGACTGCCTTTTTTTTATAAAATTATAGATACTACCTAAAAATGTGATAAGAGTTCTAAAAGCTTTCAGCTTGTAGTTTCTTATAAAATATTGGATACAAGTGATTTATGTTTTTTAGTGTAAGCAGGGTTGCTCGCACAACAACATTATTAAACATCCTTATTAATTGTTTTCAAGTCCTTGATTATTTATTACGATTAAAGTATGTATTAAAGATTTTGTATTTTACTATTGAACTAAGCACATTTAAAAATTGAATCCAAAATGAGTTGATCAGTAATGATATTGTAATAGCAATAAAAAAGAAAAACAGAGTATTGAAAATACTATATGAATTATCAATAAATGGGAGATATAGAAAGATATTATGTTTTATAAAAAAAGGACTCAGAAGGCTTACTGTTATTGTCAGTAAGGCTAAGTTAATGAAGATTAAACAGAGTTTAAAAAAGTAATAAGTAATGATTTTTTTCTTGTGAATAGAAAGATATCTATAAAAGCGTTTTAATGCTCTTGAAAAGGTATATCCCTTGATAACTAAAGGTAAAACAAAATCATTAAGCATTAAATTAAAAAAGAATAAACAAAAGAAAAAATATGTGAAAGTATATTTGATAATAGATAATAGAGAAATTTTAACATAAATCCCAAAGATTAAAAGTAAAATATATAAAACAATAATTACCAAGAAAATTGAGGCTAAAATAAAAAACATCCAAAGATTATGAAAAAAAGCTGGCATACTATAATTAGTAAATATGCTGAAGTTGTTATCAGTTTGATATTCTTTTAAAAAGTATCTTTTGGCAAATATTATTTCAAATAAATTATGTAAATAAAAAAATACCATAATTCCTGATAAGATTATAAAAGCTATTAAGGGAATTAAGTTTGTATATGATTCTAAGATGAAATTAAGATTTTTTATTAAACTATAATAATCCACTAAATAGAATAAATGAGAAGAATTTAAAATAAATTGAATGCCATTCCAAGCAATAAAGATATGTAAAGTTAGTAATAACAATATATCAGAAATAGAGAGTGATTTATAAAAATGTAAGACTTTTTTAATAAAGAATTCGATTGATTTGCTCATAAATTATGACTCTTTTAATGTGTTCCATTCATGGAAATGAATTATTTTACTTTTAATAGACTCAATATCCATAAAAATTTGATTTATTAATTCTTGTTGATTATTAAATTTCTTCTCATCTCTGATTTTTTCAATAAAGAAGAGTTCAACCTTTTGATTATATACATTGGCAGAGAAATTAAGTAAGAATGTTTCAATTTCTACTTTATTTTCTGTTTTAATTGATGGAGATACTCCTATGTTTGTTGCCCCGTAATATAATTTGTTATCAATTTTTGAACAAGTGAAATATACTCCATTAGCCGGTATAAGTTTATTAACCTCGATAGGTTGTAGATTTATCGTAGGGAATCCGAGAGTTCTACCTATTTTTTTACCGGAAACAACTGTTCCAATTATTGAAAAATAATGACCTAAATATTTAAATGCCGAGGATACTAAACCGGAACTGATTAAATCCCTAATTAAACTGCTTCCGGGAATAATATCATTAACATATAAAGGGAGTACTTCTTTTATCTTATAATTATAAAAAAAAGCTCGTTGTTTAAGAAATTCAGTATTACCTGTTCTGTTTATACCAAAATGAGTATCGTACCCTGTTAAGATTGTCTGTGGTTTAAATTGTTTGATAAGGATATCTTTTAGAAAGTTTTCTGCAGTCATTTGTGATAGTATTTTATCAAAATTTAAATAATAAACTTCATCAATACCAATTTTTTTGATTAGATATTCTCTTTTTTCGGGTTCAGTTAAAAGGTAAGGGAAGATTTTATTATGAATAATTTCTAAAGGATGTATTGGATATGTTATAACAATAGACTTAGCCTTACATAATCTTGCTTCTTTAACAGTCTCTGCTAATAGATACTGGTGACCTTTGTGTACTCCGTCAAAAGTTCCAATGGTTATTACCGGTTTAGTCATTTAACACTCTGATAGCATGTAAGATATTATTGTTAATGGTTGCAAGACCTTTAAAATCATTTTTGTGATTATAAACTCTTAGTTTCGCAGTATCGTGATGAAAAATAGTAAAGTTTTGACCATGAATAAATTTTCTTTCTTCATCAATATTTAAAGAAATTTTTTCAAAATCATCAAGTAGTAAATCAGGCTGAAGAAGTTTTATGTCAGTATCTATTTGATTAATTTTAATAGAATTAGAGACATCAAAACTACCTATTTTTAGTCTTCTTAACTCAACAGTTGTTGCTATTTTCCCAAACAACTCTGCTATTTGCTCTGTAAGAGTTCTGATATAAGTACCTTTTGAAACTTTTGCTTTCCAAATAAAATATGGGTAATCTATTCCTAAAAATTCGAATGAAATGATTTCAAAATTTCTTTCCGGTAAAACTATGTCTTTACCTTTATAAGCCATTTTATATGCTTTTTCACCATTAACTTTGATTGCTGAGTATTTTGGAGGAGTTTGTGATGAGATATTTTTTATTAGATTAATCTTTTTTTCAAATTGTTTCTTTGTGATTGGAGTAGGAGAGTTTTCTGTGTTAATGATTTTTCCGGTAATGTCTCCTGTTTCAGTCATAATGTCAAATTGACTTTTAACGAGATATTCTTTATCGTTGTCTATTATGTATTGAGAAAATGAAGTAGCTTGATTAAATAGTAGGATTAATAAGCCGGTAGCAAAAGGGTCAAGTGTGCCAATATGTCCGACTTTTTTTATTTGTGTAATATTACGAATTTTTTTAACCACATCAAACGATGTCCAATCTTTATCTTTATCTATAAGTAAAAATCCTGATTTCATTTTATAAAGCTTTCGATATCGTTAATAACTGTCTTAATTACAGTCTGTAGTGTGCCGTTGATTTTAAATCCGGCTGCTTCTTTATGCCCTCCACCGGAATACTTTTGAGCGATTTTAGCAACATCTTTTGTTTCTGAACGTAAACTAACTCTAAATTCATTTTCTCTATATTCTTGAAAACTTACCTGAATCTCAATATTTGCTATGCCTTTAGTCCATTTCATCATTTTAGAATAGGCTTGAGTAGTAAGATTATTTTCTTTTAACATAGTAAGTGTTGAATAAAAATAAGCAATCTTTTGTGAAGTTGAGAGAGCTAAAGTTGACATACTTTGCCCAATAAATTTTAAATAATTAAGATTAGTTTTTAATAAAAATTGATAAACAATTTCAGCAGGATTTAAACCATAATTAGTTAATTCACCGGCTAAAGTAAAACATTCTTGATTTGTATTTTTGTTAACAAAATTATTGGTATCATTTAGTATTGTTGTATATATACAGTTGGCATATAGTCGCTTGTCATTTTGATTAAAACCTTGAATTACATTATCTAAAAATCGGTGCAACATTATACCCGTAGAAACAGCATTTTCATCAATAAAATAGAAATAGTCGTTGTTTATTGTCTCATTTTTTATAATATGATGGTCTATTATAAATATGTTTTTTGCTTTGGAAAAGATTTTTTTGTTTGTATCAAGTCTCTCCGGTTCGTTACAGTCAAGTATGATTAAAGTATCGAAAAATTTATTTTCATCATAAGGATTAATAATACACTCTTCAGGTTTCAGAAATTTAAGGTTATTTGGGAAGATAGAGTCCATAATGATTTCTGTTTTGATTTTGTATATTTTATTTAAAATATGGTAGAGTGCTATACAGGCACTTAAACCGTCACCATCCGGGTTTGTATGAGTAACGATTGCTATTGTTTTTGAACTACATACTATATTATTAAAATACTCTTTTACAATTTTTATTTCTTTATTTATCATATTCCTTCCAATAAATAAGCCTCTATAGTAAATTACAACGATAGAGGCTATAGAAATTATTTACATGATTATAATTTTACAATTATTTCTTAGAATTATCATCCTCGTCTTCTTCAATTTCCTCATAATCAAAATCTAAATCTTCGTCTAAATCATCAGTGTATTCTTCATAATCTTCAAAATCTTCGTCTTCTAATTCATCATCATCGTAATAAACATTATCTCTGTCATCATCATAATAATTATTGTTACGTTTTTCTTCGGCAATAATGCGAAAGAGTTCATCCATTTTTCCAACTCTTTCATTAGTTTCATCGTACTGGAATACGATTTGAGGGATAGTTCTCATAATATTAGCTCCTGCTATTTGTTTTTTTATGAAACCTGAACTTCGATTAAGAAGCTCTAAAATTTTTTCTAATGGGATTTGTTGATTATAATCAGAAAAGTAAACTTTTAATAATGATAAATCCGGTGAGAGTTTAACTTTTGTAATACTAATGCCTGAAATTCTGTTATCAGATATTTCGCCATTAAATACAGAGTAAAGAACTTTATATAATTCACTCTGTAAACGTTCCAATCTAAAACCTTTCATGATATTATCCTATAATTTTCTTTCAACTTCTTCCATAATATAGCATTCAATTATGTCGCCTTCTTTTATATCCGAATAATTTTGAATTGAGATACCGCATTCGGTACCGGATTTTACTTCATTAACTGATTCATTATAATGCTTTAAGTTGTCCATCTCCCCGGTATAAATTACTTTGTCATCTCTATAAAGTCTAACTTTACTTTTGCTTCGAATAATACCTTTTTCGACAGCACAACCGGCGATTGTACCAATTTTTTTAATTTTAAAGACTTGTTTGACTAATGCACTTCCAAGAACTTTTTCTTGATATTCCGGACTTAACATACCAATCAAAGCTTTTGTTATATCTTCAATAGCATCATATATGATTTGGTAAAATTTGATTTCGACACCACTATCTTCAGCTAATTTTTTAGCTTTATTATTTGCTCTGACATTAAAACCAATAATTATTGCATCTGAGGCAGAGGCTAAGTCAACATCAGCTTCAATTATTCCACCGACAGATTTTCTGATAATAGTGATTTTGATTTCGTCATTGCTTAGTTTTTGAAGAGAATCACATAATGCTTCAACAGAACCGTCCACGTCAGCTTTAACTACTAATCTTAATTCGGTCATTTCATTTTGTTTGATTTTGCTAAAGAGATTGCCTAAGTTTGTTTTATTTTGAAATTTTTCTCTTTCTTGCCTGATAAGCAGTCTTTCTCCGCCAATTTGCCTAGCTATTTTTTCATTTTCAACAACATTTATAATATCTCCTGCTTTTGGAACATCATTTAATCCATAAATAACTGCTATGTCCGCAGGATATATTTTTGTAAGCTCTTTTCCTCTTTCGTTTTCCATTTTTCTTACATGACCATAACATGAGCCGACAACTATATTGCCACCTTTTTTTAAACTACCTTCTTGTAATAAGATAGTTGCTTTTGCTCCCATTCGAGTATTTTTTTCTGATTCTATTACAATGCCTTTACCCGGACCATTATATCTTGCTTTTAATTCAAGAATTTCAGCTGATAATAAAATCATCTCCAATAGCTCATCAATGCCTTCTCCTGTAATCGCAGAGCATTTAGTCCAAGATATTTGACCACCATATCCTTCAAGAAAAACATTTTGCTCTAATAAAGAAGCTATGGTTTTATCAATGTTTGCCTCAGGTAAGTCAATTTTATTAATTGCTATTACCATGGTTACTCCGGCAGCTCTTGCATGGTCTATTGCTTCAATTGTTTGAGGTTTAACTCCATCATTTGCGGCAACGACTATAACAGCAATGTCTGTAATATTTGCACCTCTTGCACGCATAGCAGTAAATGCTTCGTGACCAGGTGTATCAATAAAGGTTATCTTTTGTCCATTATGTATAGCTTGATATGCTCCAACGTGTTGTGTAATACCACCTGATTCGCCTGCAACTACTTTGGTGTCACGAATTTTATCTAAGATAGAAGTTTTACCATGATCAACATGACCCATTATGGTAACGACCGGTGGGCGAGATTTTTCTTCAATATCATCTAAAACATCAATTTTGTCTTGTAACATATCTGTACCAAATTCATCTTTAAAGCAAATATCTAAGTCATATTCAGAGCAAATAAGTTCTAAAGAATCTTTATCCAGTCTTTGGTTGATTGTTACCATTTTACCCATTTGGAAGAATTTTGTAATAATTTCTGAAGGAGTGATATCAATTATTTTAGCTAATTCAGATACGGAAGTAAATTCACTAATATTAATTTCTGAAATTTCTTCAATTAATTGAGTCTTTTTTTCTTCTTTTTTGTATTTCTTTTTTTTCTTGCTTGTTGAAAGGGTTTGTTTAATGTTTTTTTCGATGATAGCTTCGTCAATTTCTGATACTACTTCGCCTTTTTTCCTTTTTTTAGTATTTTTTAATTTTGCTTGTAAATGTTTACTTTTATCACCTAAATCGTCAAATGCAACAGCTTTTTTCTTGCCAAATACTTTTTCTTTTGGTTTTTCGGGTATTTCAGGCTTTACAATGCCTGCTTTTGGAAAACTGACTTTTGGTGTAGTACGAGATGAATATGACCTATTTGATTGATTGTCACTATCTTTTTGTCTGGAATCGTTAGATTTATAAGAACGAGTTTTAGCGTTTCTGTCATTGTAAGAACCTGTTTCATTACGTTGATAGCCCGGCTGTCCTTGTCTATCTCTATAAGGACGGTTTTGAGTATTTTCTTGACTTCCTGAAGTAGGTTTGTCACGATAATTTTGCCTATTGGTTCTTTCTGGTCTGTTTTGATAATTTCTATCCGAAGTGTTTGGAGAATTTTGATAATTTCTATCTGAAGGATTTGAAGAATTTTGATAATTTCTTTGTCTATCGTATTGTCTGTTATTTCCTTTGTAGTTTGATTCAGAGCCGGTACCTGAATTATCTTCGTTGTAGGTTTTCCTTGGCCTATTTTGATAATTGTTTTGTCTGTTTTGATAGTTGTTTGGTTTACTTTGCGAATCGTATTCTTTTCTGTTTGTTGTTGGTTTTTCATTTTGCTTTGTAGAATTATCAAAAGGTGAAACTACTTTTTCCGATTCTTTTTTTACAGGGGTATCATTGAATGGGTTTGAAACATTTGAATGTCTTGATTCTCTGTCGGTTTTTTCTTTATTTCTTAATTGCTCTTGAATCATTCTTCTTTCAGATTCAAGTTTTTTCATTTGTTCTACTTCTTGTTTAAATTTTTGCCTAACCTTGTCAGAGATATCGTCTTCAAGATATTTCATATGAGATTTTACTTCAATTCCCATATCATTAAGATGTTTCATTAATGCTGCTGATGAGATTTTTAATTCTTTTGCTAAGTCATAAACACGTAAAGTCAAAATTATTCCTCCACTTCTATTAAAGAAAAGTGTTTTATTATTCCACTTTTAAAATTATCGTCTAAAACGCCAATTATACCGGTAAGTTTTCCGGTTAATTGTGAATATGCAGATTTACTGCCAATGCTAATTAATTCTATATTTTCTTGTATTGATTGCTCATAGATTGATTGGAATGAATTTTTACTTAAATCTTCGGCAACTAAAACAAGGTTAATTTTTTTGTTTTTCATAAAACGTAAAACTGAATCATGGCCATAGATAAGTTTGTTTGCTTTATAAGCAAAATGTAAAAGTGTTAATATCTTCTGAAAGCCTTGCTCTTTGTTTAGCTTTTCAGAATTCTTGTTAGTTTCTGAACTAACTATTCGTTTAGATGTTTTATGATTCAATTTGGTACCTTTTTAATTTTTTTTTTGAGAGCCATTTAAATATTGCTATTTGACATTTTTTATCATTACATAGATAATAGCCATAAGTATTTAGCTTGTGATTTACGTCAATAATTATTTCATTATTGATTAAAACTATCCTATTGAGTTGGTTTTTAGGCAGTTTATTTTTACAGATAACGCAAGTTCTTACAGGAGAAAAATTAGAATTTTTCTCCTGAAGATTAATATTTGATGTTTCATTATTAGAAATGCTTTGCGGATTCTTTAATTTTTTCTGCAATCTTTTCACCAATTCCGTCGATATGAGTTAATTCTTGAATGGATGCTTTGTAAATATCTTGTACAGAAGTATATCCATGATCTTTTAATATTTCTGCTATTTTTGAGCTGACACCGTCAAGCTCGTTAACATGACTTGTAATACGTCTTTCTTCAGCGATTTTTTCTTCAAATTCTTCTTTAGTAAATATGTCGAGTTTATAATCTGTTACTTTAGCTGCAAGTCTAACATTTTTACCAAGTTTGCCGATTGCTAAGTTTTTGTTTTCTTCACTTACAATTATTCTGGCAAATCTCCCTTTTTCAGTAAGATATACTTTTTCTATTATATCAGGACCAATAGCGTTTGCTATTAATACTTCAGGGTCATCACTCCATTCGAGAATATCTACGATTTCACCATGTAATTCTTTTTTTATTTGTTCTATTCTGATACCTTTAGGCCCTAAACATGAACCAACTGCATCAACTGAATTTTTAATTGATTTAACGGCTACTTTTGTTCTTATACCCGGTTCTCTAATTATTTTTTTAATTTCTATATCGCCGGATAAGATTTCAGGAACTTCTAATTCGAGAAGTTTTTTTACAAATTCAGGATGTGCTCTGGAAAGAATTACTATTAGTTCATTGCCTCTTTTACGTATGTTTAAAACAAAACAACGAACATGATCGCCTACTTTATAAAATTCATCATCTACTTGTTCTTCAACGGGCAATAATCCTTCCGCAAAGCCTATGTCAACTATATAACCATTATAATCAGATTTTTTTATTTTGCCATATACTATTTGATTTTTTTGTTTTTCATAATCAAACATTTTACGGTCTTCTTCGAGTTTTTTTATTTTATGAGTAATTTCTTCGCGAGCATTTTTAATTAACTTAGGCTCTAGCTTTTGGATAGGGATTTCAACTTCAACTGTATCTCCAATTTCTGCGTCAATTTTGTAATCGCTTGTGGCATCTTCAAGTGATATTTGACCTAAAGTTTCATCGTTGTACACAACTTCTTTTAAAAATCTTGCTGCAAGGTAGTTTGTTTCATAATCTATAATAATCTCTAATTCATTTTCCGGTTTAAGTTTTTTATTAAGGACGTGAAGTAGGCTATCAGTGACTGCTTTTTCAATTTTATCTTGGTCAAGTTGTTTCATATTGGCAAGTTCTTTTATAATAGCTAAGATGTTAGAACTCATTTATTCTCCTTTTTTAAATTTTGAAAACATGTCTTTGCTTTTTTAATATCGTGAAACTTAATATTTAAGATTTCATCGTTTTGTTCTATTAATATATGTTCCGGATTTACTTCTTTTAAGATACCTTGAATTGTGCTTTTTTGAGTGTTTTCAGAGTATGTAATTTTTATTAACTCGTTAATTGCACTGATATAGTGTTTTTTGAATTTCAAGGGTCTTTCAATACCGGGTGATGAGACTTCTAAAGTAAAAGCTCCGTCAATTAAAGTTTCTTCGGCGTCTAAGAACATACTAATCTCTTTATTTACTTTTGTGCAATCAGTGATATTGACGCCATTTACTTTTGTTATATATACACATAATACTTTACCATGCTGAGTATTAATCAGTTCTAAGTCATACAAGCCAACTCCATGTTTTAGGCAAGCAGCCTTGACTACTGATTCAAGTTTCTCAAGCATAAACAACTCCATTTCCATATATTAAAACCACTTTATTGAAAGTGGTATATATTATTACAAACTGATTTTTTTTATCAGTAATTATTCATATTTAACTTTGTTGCAATATTTAATTTAGGCTTTCATTTGTCAAGATAATTTTACAATAATATTCCTCAATATATCAAGGCATATATTAAATTTTGGAATATTATCAAAATGAGATAATGTGATTTTTTAAAGTAATGTAAGCTTTTATTGAATACTGACTGTTATAGATTAATCATAATAGTGGTAGGGTTGCTTATTTATGTTTTTAATGTTATTATAATCAACTGATAAATAGTGAAATTCAGTATTATTTTATTATTTTACCGGTTCTCGATTTGTGAGTCTATAAAAATTTCAATAAATTAATTGACAAAAAAAACAACTTTAATTAATTTTATCCTCGAAAAGATAGAAATGATGATTTAGGAGGAAGAATGTCCATAAAAAAGTTTTCAGAGACTGTACAAAATATAGTTTTGAGTTCATCAGGGATTAAGAAATTTTCGTTAATTGATTTGTTGATGATTATAATGATTGTAGGTGTAATCTTGACGATTATAATTCCTATTCAACAAACTAGAAAGATTGAAAATATTGTTAAGGATAGCTTTTCTGAAATGCAAAAGATTATTAAAGCTAATGAAGAATTTAAAAGAGGCGATTGGGGCGATTATGCTTTTGATATCGATATGTTAAATTTAAAAGATTTAGATGAATCAGTATTTAAATTCTCATTAAATGATACTTCGATTGTTGCTGTAACTACCGAATTTGGTAATGAAGAAAAGGCTTATTATTATCATTTATTTGATAGACGTTTTAGAGTGAGAAATGACTCAAAAGATGTGATTTTTGATGCATGGTTACCTACAGTAACGATTGAATGATTTAGAGCTTTCATCTGAAAGCTCTTTAAGTCTATGTTTTTTCCGTTACTTTATTCAGAAACTCATTATCATTTAAGATTTTTATTTCCAAGGTACTATAAAAATGAACCTGAAGTATTATTTGATTTTCCTTTAAGAGTAGTATCAGAAAGAACAGATAATACTTTAATTTTCTTTTTAATTGTTAAAGATGCTGATAATTTTCCGGGTCGAATTAGCGATGTAAAGCTGGATATTTTTTGTCATAAGCAAAGTTATTCAATCCATTTATCTGAAGAAATTGATGTAAATGAAGATTATTATTTTAAACAATTTAGATGTCCAATCAATGAAGAATGGATAAATCAATCTATATATATAAAGGTTTATTTTAAATTAAAGTGTATTAATAAAATTAAGAATTATATTAATGATAATTATTATGGGAATATTCCTCATCAGTTTAAGGTTTTTATAAGTAAGGATGATTATATATATAAAAAAAATTGGTATAGAGGTGATGTACATTACCATAGTAATTATACTTCAGATCAAGTGGAGTTTGGTGCACCAATTGAAGTGACAAAAGTAATTGCTAATGCCATGGGTTTAGATTGGTTTTTTGTTACTGATCATTCTTATGATTTAGATGATTTATCTAATAATTATTTGAAGAATGATCCGGATTTGAGTAAATGGCATAATATGCGTGAGGATTGCCGGATAAATGATAGAGATAAAATGAGAGTTATTTCCGGAGAAGAAGTGTCTATTGGAAATAGTTTTGGTGAAAATATTCATTTGCTTGCTATAAACGAGGACTCATTTATTAAAGGCAGTGGTGATAGTGCTGAGAATTGGTTTAAGAATAAACCTGAAAATGATTTAAGTATTATAAATGATATGCAAAATGATCATAATCTTTTTATAGCCGCACATCCTTTTGATAAAGTGCCGATTAGTCAAAAATTATTATTAAATAGAGGTAATTGGTCTGAGACAGATTTTAAGTTATCAGAGATAAAGTACTTACAGATTATAAATGGTCAAGATATATTTGAAGTTAAGCAAATGGTAAAAAAATGGATAGAGTTGTTGTTAGAAGGAAATAAATATTATATCTTAGCCGGTAATGATGCACATGGCAATTTCCAATTTATGAAACAAATATCTATTCCGTTTTTAAAGCTTATGTGTCGGAAACAACAGCTATTTGGGCAATATTTCACTATGTTTTATAACGAACTAAATGATCCCATTAAAGGGATTAAGAAAAATAGAGTTATTATTAGTAATGGACCTTTTATAGAATTTTTTTTAGATGACAAGACTATTGGTGAAACTTTTTTATTTTCTAATGCCGTAATAAGATATGATATAGTTACTAATCTTGAGTTTGGTGGAGTAAAAAATATTATTCTTTATATTGGTAATATTGAAACAAAGAGAGTTATCCAAATTAAAGATTTAGAAAATAATTTATCTATATCATTGCCCAAAAAAGGTTTTTGTATATTAAGTTTGGAAACAAAAAAGGGTTTTTATGCTATTACTAATCCAATATATATAGAGGTTACATAATGAATTTGGCATATATTTTGTTAATTACATCAATTAGCATCATAATTATAGAAAGCTTTGTAATAATTAGAAAAACTATCAAAATTAAAGATGAAAAAGAATATTATTATTCTATTATTGAAAGTATTTTGTGTGTCATTAATATTGAAGGTAAAATCTTAAATAGTAATCATATATGGAACGAATTGACTTCAAATAATGATTCTATTCAACCTTATAAGTGTTTTTTTGATTATTTTACTCCTGCCAGTCGAATAGATATTATAGAAAAAATAAAAATGATTGATAGTAAAAGGGTTGATTATTTAGATTCTCAGATGGCTTTTAGTAACAATCTTATTCATACTATATCTTGGTCAATTACTAAAGATTTCAAGAGACAATTAATTTATCTATCGGGTAAGGATTTGACTAATGAAAGATTTGTTTATGATCAATTACAGCAATCTGAAGAAAAATCAAGGAAACAATTTAAAAGCATCCCTATTCCTACATATACATGGAAGAGAATTACTGATGATTTTGTTTTAACAGATTTTAATGACATCGTTTACAATGAAACTGAAGGCAAAATAAGACATTTGCTTGGAGTAAGTGTTTACAAAGTCTTAAGTAAAAATTTTGAGATCATTAATGATATGGATAAATGCTATATAACTCGGAAGACAATTAAGAAAGAAGTTAAATATTTTGTTGAAGACACTGATGAAATAAAGTATTATAATATTAGTTATGCCTTCGTACCTCCAAATGCTGTTATGGTTCATATGGAAGATAAAACTCAAAAGAAACTGATGGAGTTACAAGTAAAAGAAAATGAAGAAAAGTATAGGACTTTATTTAATACAACTACTGATGCGATTGTGTTAGTTAATATAGATGGAGAGATTGTTGAGTGTAATAAAGCCTCTGAACAAATGTTTGAATATAATATTGATGATTTGTTAAATAGTGATATCCAAAATATTATTAAAATGAAATACAATGAAGTTAATAGTTCATTAATCTCAAAAGTTGAAGGGTTTATATTTGAGTTATTTAATAAATCTATTATTGATGGATTTGTAGAAATCCTTTGTGTAAAGAAAAGTGGAGAAGTGTTTCCGGCAGAGGTTCAAACACAGTTTATCAAAATAAAAGATGATAATATTTTATTATTATATATCCGTGACATAAGTCAGAGAAAGAAAATGGAAAAAGCTTTAATGGATTCAGAAGCTCAATTGAGAACTGCTTTTGATAATTTACCTTTTGACTTTTGGATTACAGATAGAGAATTAAATATAAGTATGCAAAGTGACTACTCAATCAAATTATGGAGTAATTTTATATCTAAAAATTTAAGTGATTTAGCAGTACCTAAGCATATATATGATATTTGGTATGATGCTTGTCGTATGGCATTGGATGGTCATACTCATTCTACAGAAATAAGTGTTATTGTAAATGATGAGATAAAAACTTTTTTACAAATGGTTGTCCCGGTGATAAGTGAAAATAATATAAGCGGAGTATTGAGTGTTAATATTGACATAACAGAGGCAAAATTAAAAGAACAAGAACTTAAGAGATATTCTGATAGTTTAGAAAAAGCAAATCAAGAATTAAAGACATTTGCTTATATTATTTCACATGATTTAAAAGCTCCTTTAAGAGCCATAAATAATTTAATAGATTGGATTACAGAGGATTATATCGATTTATTTGATAATGAAGGTAAAAATATGTTGTCTTTGTTGTCAAATAGAGTAAACCGTATGCACGATTTGATTGAAAGTATTTTAAGATATTCCAGAATCGGCAGAGTAGAAGTTACTATTGAAGATACTGATTTAAATCATTTATTATCAACAACAATTAATCTTTTGCATATACCAAAATCAGTTAAGGTTCTAACTCCTGAAGATTTACCAATAGTTAAATTACCACGATTATATGTTCAACAAATCTTTCAAAATTTATTAAGTAATGCATTAAAATTTCTTGATAAAGATGAAGGACTTATTGAGATTGGATATATTGAAAAAGATGATTTTTACGAATTCTTTGTTCGAGATAATGGACCTGGCATAGATAAACAATATTATGATAAGATTTTTCAAATATTTCAGACTTTACAACCACGAGATGAATATGAAAGTACAGGTATCGGTTTGTCAATAGTTAAAAAAATTTTAAATAATTATAATGGGGATATCTGGTTAGATTCAGAATTAGATAAAGGCACTACATTTTATTTTAAACTACCTAAAGAATACTAATCTGATTTATATTTTAATATTTAATAATTCATAACAAAATTATGGAATATAAATTGCATAATAAATACAATAAAATAAATAATATGGAGTTGTATATGAATGAATCAAATCATAATTTTGTTATTAAAGAATCTCGTTTTATTAAAGAAATTAATGCAAATGTAAATATTTATTTACATAAGCGTACAGGTGCTCGTTTATTACATATTGACGCTGATGATAATAATAAAGTTTTCACAGTCGGTTTTAGAACACCTCCGGTTGACCATACGGGTGTTGCTCATATTATGGAGCATTCAGTTTTATGTGGTTCTGCTAAATATCCTACTAAAGAGCCTTTTGTTGAACTTTTAAAGGGTTCTTTATATACTTTTTTAAATGCAATGACTGCTCAAGATTTTACTTTGTATCCTGTCGCAAGTATGAATAATGAAGATTTTAAAATACTTATGCAAGTGTATTTAGATGCAGTATTTTTCCCTAATGTTCATACTACTGATGAAATATTTGAACAGGAAGGTTGGCATTACGAGCTATTAAATAAAGAAGATAATTTGAATGTTAAGGGTGTAGTATATAATGAAATGAAAGGTGCTTATTCCTCCCCTATCAGAATATTAAGTCAAAAAGTTTCTGAAGTTTTATTTCCTGATACTGCCGTAAGATTTAGTTCCGGCGGTATTCCTGAACATATACCGGAATTGAGTATAGAACAGTTTAGAGAATTTCATAATAAGTATTATCATCCTTCAAATTCTTATATATATTTGTATGGTAAGATGGATATTAATGAAATGTTGCATCTGATAAATGATGAAGCACTGAATCGCTTTGGATCATTAAATATTGATTCATCAGTAGATTATCAACATAAATTTAAAGAACCTGTAGTAAGTCAATGTACTTATCCTATTTCAGATAATGAAAATGAAAAAGATAAGACTTGGTTTTCATTATCTTTTGTATTGGATTTAAAAGAAAATCCTGCTTTGATTTTTGCTTTTGAAGTTATAGCTCATTTCTTATTGGAAACACCTGCTGCACCTCTTAAAAATGCTATATTAAAAGCAGGTATTGCCAAAGACGTATTTGGTTATTTTGACGGAATGGGTAAACAACCAACTTTTACTGTAATCTTAAAGGATTCTAATCCGGAAAATCAAGATAAATTTAAAGAACTTTTCTTTAATACGCTTAAAGATTTATGTGAGAAAGGAATAGATAAGCAACTTATAGAAGCTTCAATTAATATCAAGGAATTTAACTTAAGAGAAGCTGATATGGGAGGATTCCCTAAAGGTTTGATGTATATATATCATTCAATAAGTGACTGGATTCACGATAAAGACCCTATTAATAGTCTTGCTTATGAAGAAGTTTTAAGTGAGGTTAAGTTAGGTCTTAAAGATAAGTATTTTGAATCTCTTATCGAAAACTTTATCTTAAAAAATAATCATTATGCTTTAGTTGAAATGAAGCCGGAAAAAGGTTTAGCAGAAAAAAATTATAAAGAATTTGTTCAAAAATTAGTAGAAATTAAAGAAAATATGTCAGAAGATGAAATTAATAAAATTATTGCTAATACTAAAAAATTATTACAAAGGCAAGATACTCCTGATACTATTGAAGATTTAGAAAAAATTCCTGTTTTAACTCTTGATGATGTTAATCCTAAAGCTGAGGACTTTTCTTTTAAATATAATAAAGTTGTTGATAATTCAATTCCCGATGTTAAGGATTTAGAACTTAAATATCTTGAACATCCTTGTTTTACAAATGGAATTGCTTATTTGAAATTATATTTTGATACCAACACGCTTACTCAGGATTTAGTGCCTTATGCTTCTTTATTAACTACTATTTTAGGCAAGATTCATACTAAGAAATATCATTATGCAGAATTATCTAATCTTATTAATATACATACAGGTGGTTTTGAGTTTGATTATAATAATTATTCAGATTATCATGATGATGATAAATATAAGGCTTTATTTACTGTGAATTCAAAGGCTTTAATGCCAAAGATTAATTATCTTGTAGAATTTTTAATTGAACTTACTCAAAATACTGTTTTTACTGATGAAAATCAGTTAAAAGATATCTTGAATGAAACTAAATCACGTTATGAAATGAGCTTGATGCAGAATGGTCATACCTTTGCAGGCAGAAGACTAAATGCATATTTCTCGGAAGCCGGTAAGTTTGATGAAGTTATTGAAGGTGTCGAAATGTACTTATTTATAAAAAATATATTACAAAATTTTGATACCAATAAGGAAGAAATTATTAAAAATATTGAAAAGACATATAAAACAATATTTAATATCAATAATCTTTATATGAGTCTTACTGCAACTCAGGATGATATAGAAACTATCAAAGCTTCTCTTAAACCTTGGCTTGCTTTGTTAAATAATGAAGTATTGCCAAAACAAAAATATGAGTTTAATTTTACTCATACAAATGAAGCCTTTATTATGCCCGGTAAGGTTCAATATGTTGCTAAGGGTTATTCGTATGCAAAATTAGGAATGACTTATAATGCAAATGTTGCTGTGATGAATACAGTAACTTCCTTAGATTATTTATGGAATAAGATAAGAGTTCAAGGAGGTGCATACGGTGCTATGTTTAAGGTTACTCCTGATGGTACAGTTGTTACTAATTCTTATCGTGACCCAAATCTTGCCGAATCAATTATTGTATATGATAATATTTATACTTACTTAAAGAATCTTGATTTATCTGAACGTGAATTGACTAAATACATCATTGGTACTATTAGAAATTATGATCAACCTAAAACACCTTCTAAAAAAAGCTGGTATTGTGATTATTACTTCTTTATGAATAAAACCCAAAAAGATACTCAATTACAAAGAGATCAGATACTTGCAACTAAACTTGAAGACATAAAATCTTATAGTGATATGATGAAAAAAATTATGGATAAAAACTTAATTTGTGTCTTTGGTTCTGAAACAAAAATTAAAGAAAATAAAGATATGTTTAATAGAATAATTAACATATTCGAGTAGCTTAGTTATTAGCCCACTTTTTAAGTGGGCTTTTTTTTATTATGAATGATTTAATAA
>JALNXV010000314.1 GCA_023230175.1 Candidatus Cloacimonadota bacterium | reverse complement strand
CCGATGAATTTTGATGAATTTTCAAATAATCAAAAATTTGAATATAATAATGAAGAATTTAATCTATATCTCTATAATAAATGCGATCCTCATTATGAGCTTGAATGTAAATACATAAATTCCCCTTATTATAGTATAAGACCTCAGAATAATATATATGACCAAAACAATAATTTTATATCGTGGCCTTACCCTAATCAAGGCCTTAATGTATATAACAATTATTGGTCAGCAGTTGAAGTTTTAGAAACTTTTTATGGTTGCTCAACCGACTCTATAACTTTACCACAAGGAACAACAGATTTTAGTTTTAATTTATCTATGAGAAACTCAGCAGGTGGCGACCAGTCTATTAATTATATTGTATCAAACATAAATTCAATAGCAAGAAATTGTCTCTGTGTCTCTAATAACCCCCCTAATTATAGTGAACCAGAACCAGAAGAACCAGAACCAGAATCAAACTCCTATATCTTATATTATGGTTCAAACCCTAACTACACTTTAATAAATACAAAAACAAATTTACCAGTTGTTTATAATGTTTGCGATGAATGGGAAGAAGATTCAGAATATACTTTAATTTTAGAAGAAACTGGAACAGAAACAACACCAGCTTGGGAAGATTATCAAATTGAACTAACTAGTTGTTCAGGTAGTGTTAATTTTGAAAAAAATGCTATTGATGAAGAAGAATTAAAATATGTTAAATTTTCAATATATAAAGATGAAGAAGAAAGAATAGCAGAAAGCGAAAATTTTTTACAAGTTTTTTATCAAGAAGTTTTAATCGTAAATGAATGGATTAATATATTAGAAGAAAACCCATTATATCTAAATAAAGATATCATAAGCACTACAAGCATAAAATACGCTAGCTTTTTATCCGAAGAAATCTTAACTGAAGACACAGAAATTTGTATAATAAATAAAGATAAAGACTCATCAATTACACATTGCTCAGATCAAGCAGAAGCAGGAATCTCATATGATGAAATAGAATTAGATTTACCCAATTTTAGCACAACAAAAATTATAGCAATAGGATTAATTAATACTTCAAACAATAAAATTCTATTAGAAAGTCCAAGTCTAATGCTAATAGTATCTAGTCAAGAAACAATCGGAAACATAATAACAAACCAATTTATAGGAACAAGCACATCAGACTTTCTAGGATTAAATACACATAATATAGCCTGTTCAGTTGAAGATTGGGAAGATGGAGACAAATTTATAAGATTTGGTTGTTCAATAAAAAAATTAGGATTAGATGTATTATTCTTTCCAGCAGTGGTAATGGAAAAGACAATAAATAGCTTTTCAATTTTAGTAAAAAATATTTTTCCATTTAACATTGCTTTCAATATTAAAAAAGCTTGGGATGATAGTGCTGGAAAAAATACGCCAACAGATTTAATGTGGCTATTGCCATTAAATGAGAATGGCGATATAACCCTAAATTTACCGCCAAATTGGACAAAAGGAACAACAACAAGTATAGTTATATTTGGCGATACAATTTTCAAAAATGAAGGAACACCAGCTAACCAAATGTTTAAGAATATAAGAGCCCTATCAACCTATTTATTATGGGGGGGTTTTCTGTGGGGAATCTATAAATTAGCCATAGACTTCGATGAAAATGAAATAAAAAATAAGAAAGAATAATATGGATCAAATTGTAATCACCATAAAAAGAATAGGATTAATTGCTGTATTAATTGGTGCTTTAACTATATTGAGTTCTTCTATTACTGATTTGGCGGTATGGACTTGGCTAACCAAAATCTTTATACTCTTTAGAAATAGTTTGAGCCTAATTGATTTTATAATAGACACTAAAACACTAATGGTCATAATAGGCTTAACATTTACAATAGATATTGCGTTATGGAGTTATAAGAGTTTTACTTGGGTAGCTAAAAAATTCAATGAATAAAAAAAGTCGTTTTAATAGGTTCTATAAGTGGCTTAATAAGTGGGTTGATGAAAATCAGGATTTAGCCTCTTTATTTTTTCCAGTTATTTTTTTGTTGTTTCTTGTTTCTTTTATTTATCGCTTTTTTTATTGGGTTTATAATAAAATTAAAAAATATGAAAAATAATATAGCTAAAGAATATTTAGAAGAAACAAAAGATACAGAATTTTATAAAAATTGGTTAGACAAAAAATACGCTGAAATAGTTATGATGTTAGAACTAAAAAAAACAAACAATACAGGTTTAACACATAAAGAACTAGAAACTAAACGAGCTTGTTATTGGTTAGCTATAAAAACATTAAAAGTGAAAAAAAACAAGGCCAGAAATTGCCCATAGACGCATTTTTACTCATTAAAGGTCATAATGTATGAACATAATCAAGGAAATTTTTGCCGAATATCCAGACACTTCCGCTAAAATTCGTGGCCGACTTGGTGCTACTGGTTCAGGCAAAACACTAGACCAGACCGAACAGGATGTTTTGCCAACCCTTTTAGCTGGTGAAGAAGTCTGGTGTAGTTATTGGATTAATTGGGCTGGTTCTAATCTTCATTACTTCCCACCAGCAGATTTTGACGCAATAAACAATGTTAGAAACGCCACCATAGTATTTGACGAGATCAGACAGTCTTTTGACCCTAGAAGTTGGGAAGCTGAAAGCAACGAAGTCCGAGCATTTTTTGAATTACATCGAAAAAGACACAATGACATCATATTCAATACTCAAGATATTAGTTTAGTGGCCAAAACTGTTGGAATTCAGGCTCACGAGTGGTCAAGAATTGAACGAGTGAGCGACGGACTATTAGTTAGAATCTTTTATAATTTAATGGGTTGGCAAGGTATCACAGTTAGAAAAGACTTCTTAACATTTGCCGAACTCAAGAAAATGGCAAATGGGTGGGAACTAGGAGAAGATGTAGCATTGGACGCTGAATGGAAACTTACGCACTATCGTGCGCAAAATTTAATACATAGAGAACTTAATGACTTTAAGATAGAATTGTTTCACAGATATTGTCCAAAATGTCAAGCTAGACAAGGTGAGCAGATATTAAAAAAGGACACAACTAAAGTTGTTAGATTTGACAATAAGAAAGGAAAGATTATACTAAAAGAGAAGGAATTTTGCCCAAAACATAAAGATGTTTTATTAGAAGTGAAAGAAAGTGGAATATATGATACAGATTTTGAACCTGAAGTAATAGAGAAAGAGATAGAATGGATGCCAATGATAGATTGCCCAAAAGGAGATAGAAAGATTAGATATAATGGTCCATTAAGTCAAAGACAAGCAGATTTGAAAGCAGAATTAAATAAACCTTCAGGTCTCCTTGGCTGAGGCTGTGGATAACCTGTGGATAAAAAAGACTTGACAAATTATTTTGTCGAGTTCTTTTTTTTTAGTGAAAATTGGAAAACTATATATAGTGATATAAATTTATTTAGACCACAAGATGTAGTGATTTGACAAAATTGATTTTCAACGCTATAATAAAACACGAAAGAAGTGTATTCAAAAAAATTTTTTCAAGCCCTCCGTTGCTACGCAACCACTTCGGGCTTTCAAAACTATGAAAATGATAAACACAAAGCTTGGAAAAATGAATAAAAGATTATTATGGTTTTTAATTATTTATAAAATTGCGAACGACCAAAGGGAGTTCGTGGCGAGCGCCTAGCGACCCCGCATTTAACAACTATGACTAAAGAGAATAAAATTGATATAACATACTTAATTATTGGCCTATTTTTAGCAGTAGGTATCACATTTTTAGGAAAATAATATGGATTCTCTAAATCTAGGAATTGAACAAACATTAATCGAAACTCATACTATTTGTTCTGTTGCTGGAACAGATTACTGCTTAGAAACTCAAACAACAACAATGGCAAACATTAACCTGATTACATTTTTAATCAGTTTTTTACCATTCATAGTGTTCGTGCTAATAATTCGAGCCTTTAAGAGAAAATAACATGAATCAAATTGGCTATGCTCAAATCTTTATATCATTAATAATAATAACCTATATTTTAGATAAAATTAATGATATGATAAACAATAAGAAAACTAAAAGATTTTAAAATATGGATATTTTTTGGCTTTTAGATCAATTAAAAATTTTTGCGATATTAGGAGTTATGGTCGGTTGGCTCAATAGATATCTCAAAGTTTTTTAATTTGTTAATTTAGTAATTTAATTAAAATGGAATTTACAACTTCAACACTAGGAGTAGCCCTAGACGCCGCAACAGCATTGGTAGCCGAACAAGTGCCTGATATTGTTTGGGCTTTAGTTGTTCTATTTGGTGCTGTTATTGGTATCGTCGTAGTCAAAGCTGTCCTAAACAGTGCTACCCGTAAAATTGGCGGTTCTGTTGGTGGCGGTGGAAAAAAACGCAAAGGCTAATTTAATCAATTATCAATTTAGATATTGCTTAATGGGCTGGTG
>JALNXV010000315.1 GCA_023230175.1 Candidatus Cloacimonadota bacterium | reverse complement strand
AGCGTGTACCCAGCCTCCCATGTCCTGGCCTCAACATAGCCATGTTCGACCATAGCTCTTCCGCCGTCATCCTCGTTGTGCCCGACAATAACGCATCCTGTTCCAGACACGTCCTTCCCGACCAGAATCGTAGTACAAGCAAATGCTCCACATGCAGCAACTAGGAAAATGCAAATTGCAGCTATTGCAATTCTCGTTTTTCGTTCCATCTTGACTCCTTTGTCAGCTGAATTCTTCAGCCACATAACAATCTTACCATGAATCTACGGCAAATCAATCTGTCATCAAAGCCTGTCATGCAAGCTTAATGCAGATCTGAATAAGTCTCTGGCCGAACCTTGATGCTTCGCAGGCTTCAGTCCATCAGCTCGATTCCATCCGTGACCAATCATTTTTTTGGCTCGATAATTATTTCTGTGGGATGGAGCAAGACGAATAGAGCAAAAGCCTGTTGAAAAAGAAGTGTGTTACCCTGTAATGTTTTAGATACCACTCAAAAACAGGAGAATAACCCACGTGGACTATACTATCACAATCCCTTCGACATTAGAGGGATTCACCCATGTTAGCGTCCCGTTAAATCAACCACTGTAGAGTCGGGTTAAATCAACCATTCGATTGACGGCACAGCCCTGCCAATCTCAAAACAGATGAGCAGAGCGAAGTGCAATCACTCAAGATTTATTGCTTCCGTTGTTTGTTCTTAAGAAATGCCTTTACGTCGTCGTACTCACTCCGTAAATTCCCATCAACTGCTTGATGATGGACTCCTTGGTTTTCCCTCGAACTCCCAGCTGCTTCAGGTCGACATCTACAGCATCAATTCTTTTGAAGAAAATACTCATGTCATTCTTTATGGTTGTCGGCATATTATCCAGCGGATCCTGTTGTTCATCCAGTAATTCTGATAACCGAAAAATATCATTCTTGTGTTTAGTAATCTTCCTGTTGTCTATTTTCTCTCCTGCCGCATTCCTGTCAGACAAGTCAATCCAAGCTTTGGCTTTAAAAGGAATCAAATACATCGCATCCAGGATTGTAACACCGGAAACACGGACCCTTCCCTGTTTCAAAAAATCGTAGTAATCATCGTTAAGAAGAATGGCTGACAGGCTTGAAATCTCCTCATCGATCGGAAGCGGGGTAAGCACAGCATTCTCTGGAAGAATAATGGCATCTGGTTTCTTGGCAAAGAGCTCGATCATCTTCGGATAATTTCCCGTCCGAGGATTGGTGAAGCGATAAAACTGTGATTTGCCCGTGCTCTTGTTGCGATGCTCATATCCAGCAGCTTCCACATATTCCCAGAAACGATTTGCAAATTTCACATCCACCGCCTCGACAATCAGCACAAGGTCGATGTCCTTTGTACCTCGAAAAACCAAGCCCCCATCAGTCATCAATAGATCACAAGCTGTGCCGCCAATGATGACATACGTATCCTCATAGCCTCTGAACCACTCTCTGAAGCTGTCAATTCCTTTTACCATCGAGTTCCTCCCACGCGCTTGTCAATACGTCTTCTACCGCTTCCTCGATGCGCTCATCCATATCTTCGCTTAATGCAAGTACCAAAGAAAGCTTGTCCACACAATTTCCTTTAGCCAGTTTCTGAGGATCATACCGCCATAATTCTACAGCACACTGGTAATCTGTGCTCTGAAGTTTGCTGGACGCCACTTTTTCCCATGCAGCGACACTCCCTGAAGCATAGCACTCAGCCATCGGCGGATTCATCATCGAATACTCGGATAATGCAGAGTACCCGCTCATGGGAAGAGTTTCATTGAGCGCCGCTTTGGGAACATAAATCGTCCGCTTTACCGGATTGCTTAGGTTTCCTCTTGCCTTCTGAAAAAGTTCTTCTGGAGTTTTATCAGAATGAATGACCTTCTGAACCCCTCGTTTTTCCGTTTTAATCAGACCCATCTCTTCAAGCTGTCTCGATGCCCTGGAAATAGATGTTGCTGTGAAGCCGAGTTGCTGTGCGGCATCGCTGGTCAGCATTTCTCCGCATCCATGATAAATGTAGTGCAGCAGAAGCAATTGTGCCGATGGGAGCATGTTTTCTGTATTCTGCCTCTCTCCATCTCCGCGTTCCTGAAGATAAAGTGCCATAAATGGAAGGTAGATCTGCTTGCCATCAACGATAAACGGAATGTGATCGCGGAGGAGGTATTCCTTCTGACGGTATGTTAAGTGATCTGGAACCAATACAGCCGGTGCTTCCTCTGCCTTTGCAATCATTTCAAGTTGCTTTTTTACGGCGCTTACAGCTTCCAGATCGTCTTTCGGATAAACGAATATGGCAGCTTTGCCGTCCAGCTTAACCCTTTGCAGCCTGTAACGTGAATAGATAAAGTTGGGCATCGAGGTCGGAGCATCGTCCTTGTAAACAACCCTGATCCCCAGCACTTGATTCAAGTATTCCACTGTTTTATCCCCTCTATTAACTTTCTTTTGTATTGTAACCTATTTTAAGTTGTTAGTCAATAAATAAGTTGTAATATTAGGACTGACACATTCAATATCAATTTCCCAACTTTAGTTCTAGGCATACTAACCTTAGCTTCCGCATTTTTTGACAATCTTGACCACGGGTCTAGCCTGTGGCTTGCATCACGCCTAGAAGCCGAAAAGTTCGCACAAGTTGTAGCACTATGCAAGAAAGATAGCTAAGAAAGCAGCCGGATAGCAATGGGTTCTTTTTCAGGCTCCGGCCCTAAGTATGCTTCTTTTCCACTGGATAAAACTCATGCTCCGCATCAAGGAAGACAACATAGAAAACATTCTTTGCCATTTCGGGTGGTTCCACCAGGAAAAAACCAGCAACCCTCTTCTTTCCATCAAGGCGAAGGCGCCCCCAATTAAGGCCATTCTCTGGAAGAGAAATCGGAAGATGCAAAGCTGAATTTCTCGGAAAGTCTCCATAAACAACCAGACTCTTGTCCTGCTTCAATTCCAAAACAGTCTTTCCAGAAAAATCTCTCAGCTTGGAACACAATTCCTTGATGCCCTCTTCGCTCCATTCGGAGAAATCCTGTCCATTCCCGTTTTCTCTGCTTACGAATTTGAAGTTGAAGGAAATATACTCGGGACATCGAGTTACAACATCCGCTTGGTTAAAAATAAGATCTTAATTTACTGTCTTTTAAGGAATTGTGTCTAGCCAATTCTGGGCACTCCTCCTAACACTCCGCTCTTGTAGGAGGGTTCCAGCGGTCTGTCGTTTCTTATTCTGATGTTATTGGGAATCTCATCGATTCTATAGCAATAGCTTTCACTGTTCTTCTTTTCAAAAAGATAAGTGCTGTATTTTTTCAAGTAGTCAATCAATGATGAATCATGCGATGTGAACACCAGCTGAGCTTGCTTAGGGTTATTCTCAGGCTTGTTGAAGTATTCAATAAGCATAGGCACTAGATTGGAATGAAGATGAAGGTCTATCTCATCAACAGCAAGGAGCCCGCCGTTGTCCAGAACATAGAAATAGTCAAGCAGTCGAGAGAACAGAAGCTTTGTGCCTTCTGATTGCGCCATGAATGGAAGTTCCTTCATTCCATCGGCAGTCTTGAAGAGGAACAGTGGAATGAAAGTGGATTTGCCATTGGGATCGTAAGTGTCTTGGATAGTAATGTATTCAATGCCGGTGTCAAAGCGCTTCAGTTCTTCCACAACCCGCTTCAGCATGATTGGATTGTCATGGTAATATGTTGGCGCATCGAAAGGAAATCCTTCAAACAATCCTTGATAACTTACGTTTGTGACAATTTTCTCAAACAAAGCCTTGAATGGTTCTGCCGCCTTGATCCCATACTGAAAGAAAGTAGAGAAGAATGATGCATTGCTTCTCAGGATCACTTCAGTGCTGGCGTTGAAGAAAGCATCAAATGCGATTTCGTTCGCTTTCCTCTCAAAAACAAGTTTCTCATTCTTTGATAATCTTTCGCTGCCGACCCTTCTGGTGTTTAGTGAGAGTTCATATGTATACTCGTCATCAACTGAGTCTGGAAGACAAAACAAAATGAAGAACTCTGATTCATCATTGTTTCCAAAGAAAGAATCGAATGGAATGTCCGAATCCGGCGAATATCTAAAGGAGTTGAAGCAGAAATCCTTTATGAATGCGAGAACCCGCATTGCACATGTCTTGCCTGAAGCATTCGATCCCATGAAACTGAGGACAGGCAGAACTCGTTTATTAGAAAATCCGATGTCAGAAGGAACATTTCCATTCAGCTTGAAACTGATTTCAATCCATTCCTTGAAAGCCCAGCAGTTCCTGCCTCCATACTCAAGTACCATTTTCTCTCCTCGGAAAACAATGCCGTTTTCAGTCATAGTTTCACCTATGTTGAAGGAAAAGTCAACCCTCATCCATTTCAATTTGACTTTGTTAACAGAATCTATCCCAATTAACTTTTTGTTTAAAAGTATAATAC
>JALNXV010000313.1 GCA_023230175.1 Candidatus Cloacimonadota bacterium | reverse complement strand
TTTCATAGGTTCTTTTTCTCTAAATTGTTGAACTATATTCCCTTCAAATCCGGTTTCTTGTTTGAACCTTTTAGCCCTTTCTTGCTCAATGTTCCATTTACGACTATACTCCTGCATATCCTCATTTGAGTTAGCGTTTAATGATATTACTACTATCAAAACAAGTAATATCAGCATTATGACTTTTTTCATCTTGCCTCCTTTTATTTTGGCGTTTAGTTGAAATTTTTGTTTAATATAATGCTTAATTTTAGATATAACAGGATAAAATAATCTTGTCAATAAAAATAATTTATCTAAAACTGAACCTATAACCGCAAAGGACAGAAATAAATTTAAGCCACCGATTACATCGAATCAATAGGGCAAACCGCAAAGGGCACTAAGGACACAAAGTTAATGAATAATGTTGCCCGACCTTGTCATTGTATATTATAATTATCTGTCACACTTATATCTCTCAAATCATTAAGTCACAAAAAATTATTTTCAAGATACTTAAAAAAAGATTTGACAATTTAAATTTATCATAATATACTAAATTAAAAGTTATCGAATTAGGGGGGGAGAAATGAATAAAGCTTTTTCACACCAGATATTAATATCTTCTATAATTAAATTATTACCTTTTTTACTATTTTTTATATCTTATACAAACCTTAACGCAGAAGATAAAATTATTAAAATAGGAGTATACAATAACTCACCAAAGATATTTATGTCTCCCCAAAAACAAGCTTCAGGCATATTTATTGATATAATTGAATATATAGCAGAAAAAGAAAATTGGAAAATCATTTATGTTGAAGGTACATGGGAAGAATGTTTACATAATTTACATACCGAAAAAATTGACATTATGCCTGATGTTGCATTTAGTCCTGAAAGAGAGAGATTATATTCTTTCCACAAAACACCGGTATTGTCTTCTTGGTCGCAAGTCTATGCCAACCAAGGAACTACAATTAACTCTATTTTACACTTAGAAAACAAAACCGTTGCTATATTAAAAAGTTCTATACAAGAACAAGCTTTTTTAAGATTTATTGAAGGCTTTGATATAAAGATTAATTTGCTTTCTTTAAAAAGTTATACTGAAGTGTTTAGGGCTGTTTACGACAAAAAAGCAGATGTTGCAATAGCCAATAATTTTTATGGATTACAGCATATAAAAGATTTTGATTTATTTGAAACAGGAATTGTCTTTAATCCTTCAACACTATTTTTTGTAACTAAAAAAAATACAAACCTACAAATACTTGATACAATTGAAAAACATATTCAACACCTTAAAAATAATCAAAAATCAGAATACTATAAATCTCTAAATAAATGGACAACTGAAAATGTCTCTTATCAATTCCCTTTGTGGGCAAAAATTTTTGGATTAATAATCATAACTGCTCTTATTATCACTACGATAGCAGGGTTCATTCTAAAAAAACAAGTCAAATTAAGAACTAAAGAATTAGAAAAAAGCAATTTAGAAATGGAACAAAAAGTAAAAACAAGAACTAAAGAATTAGCTGAAGCTATGGAAAAGGCTTTACAAGCAGATCAGCTCAAATCTGCGTTCCTCGCTACAATGTCTCACGAGTTAAGAACTCCACTTAACTCAATAATAGGGTTTACCGGAATATTAATACAAGAATTAGCAGGTCCACTAAATGATGAACAAAAAAAACAACTATCCTTAGTACAAAAAAGTTCTCGCCATCTCTTAGCATTAATAAATGATATTTTAGATATATCCAAAATAGAATCCGGACAACTAACCTTAGACTATTCTGAATTTAACTTAGATGAAGTAATAGAAAAAACAACAAAAATCATTGAGCCAATACTTCAAAACAAAGGCGTTAAACTCATAACTAATATTTCACACAAAGTCGATTCTATCTATGGAGATAAAAGAAGAATTGAACAAATTTTATTAAACTTATTAAGTAATGCTGCAAAATTTACAGAAAAAGGAGATATAAAAATCTACTGTACATATAATAAAAAACTTTGCAATATTATCATTCAAGATACCGGAATTGGTATGGAAAAGGACGAGCTAAGTAAACTCTTTAAACCTTTCAGCCAGATAGATAAAGGCTTAACCAGAAAATATGAAGGAAGTGGACTTGGTTTGTCTATCTGCAAAAAATTAATTGAAAAAATGAATGGAAATATTAAAGTAGAAAGTACGATCGGAAAAGGAAGTATTTTCTCAATAGAATTTCCCTACAAAAAGGAGACAATAAATGAATAACAATTACACTTTACTCATTATTGAAGATAATCCGGACAACTATTATCTAATGAATTTTTTATTATCTAAACATAATTTCAATATTATAGGTGCAAATAACGGTCTTGACGGGATTAAGATAGCACTGCAAAAAGTCCCCGATGCAATACTTCTTGATATACAATTACCGGAAATGGACGGATACACAGTTGCTGTAGAATTAAAAAAACAAAAATCACTTAAAAATATTCCCATTATTGTTGTAACTTCTTATGCTATGCCGGGCGACAGAGAAAAAGCTCTCGCATCAGGAGCTGACGGATATATCGAAAAACCAATAAATCCCGAAACATTTGTTTCCGAAATATCTCAATATTTAAAACCAAAATAGGAGCAAAAATGAATATTCTTATAGTTGATGATGTAGAAATAAATCTATATATGCTAAAAACCCTATTAGTAGGGCATAACCATACTGTATTTGAAACTGCTAATGGAGAAGAAGCCCTGGATTTACTAGGAAAAGAAAAGGTTGATTTAATCATTAGCGATATCCTAATGCCTGTTATGGACGGGTTTACTCTTTGTTTGGAAGTTAAAAAAAATCCCTTGTTTAAAAATATACCTTTTATAATCTACACTGCAACTTATACAGGCAATAAAGATGAAGAATTTGCACTAAAAATTGGAGCAGATAAATTCATTGTTAAACCCTGTGAACCGGATTTGTTTATTCAAGTTATTAATGATGTTATGCAAAATCACAATAATAAAACTGAAAACATAGCTAATGAGAATAAAGACCAAAACGATGATATTTATAAACTCTATAACGAAAGACTTATACGAAAATTAGAACATAAAATGTTTCAAGCTGAACAAGAAATACAAATCAGAATCGAAACAGAACAGCAACTTAAAAGAAATGAATCTATTTTAAACAATACTCAAAAAATAGCGAAAATTGGTGGATGGGAGTTAGATCTTATTCATAATCAAATGTTTTGGACCCAAGAAGTCTATGATATACATGGTATTAAAAATAATATACTCATTTCTAATAACCCGGAAGAAATAATTAACCAAAGTATAAATTGTTACGATCCTGAAGATCAAAAAAAAGTGGAAAACGCATATAAACTTTGTATTGAAAAAGCAATTCCCTATACTCTTGAATGCAAATTTACTTCACAAACCGGTGAACAAAAATTTGTACAAACCGGAGCTATCCCATATATTCAAAATAATAAAATTATTAAAATTCAAGGATATATAATGGATTGTACTCAACAAAAACTCGAACAACAAAAACAAGAAAAACTCAAAGAACAACTCTTACAATCTCAAAAACTCGAATCCCTCGGACAACTTGCCGGAGGTATCGCTCACGATTTTAATAATATCTTAAATATCATACTTGGTTATGGAGAACTATTATTACATACTCTTCCTGAAGATTTCCATAAAATTAATGAAATTCAAGAAATAGTCAAAGCAGGACAAAAAGCTGCTGACCTAACTCATCAATTATTAGTTTTCAGTAGAAAAAATATAACTGAAATGAAAATTTTTGATATCAATGAGACTATTAAGGATATTAAAAAACTACTGTCAAGATTACTAAAAGAAAATATATCACTAACAACAAACCTCTCTGAAAATCTTGAACAAATAGAAGCTGACCCAACACATATTTATCAAATCTTAATGAATTTAATACTCAATGCACGCGATGCTCTCCCTAATGGCGGGAATATAACCATAGAAACTTCAAATGTTACTGTTGATGACAAATACAAAAACAATTATTATGATCTACAATTGGGAAAATATATCTTATTAATTATCTCAGATAATGGTATCGGTATGCCTAAACAAATAATGGATAAAATATTTGAACCCTTTTTTACAACAAAAGAAATCGGTAAAGGAACCGGACTTGGACTATCAACAGTTTACGGAATAATCAATCAAATCAAAGGTAAAATTTATGTTGCAAGCAAACAGAATAAAGGTACAATATTTAAAATATTTTTTCCTATTAGTTCTAAAAAAACTATTGAACCCGACATAGACTATCTCAATGACAAAAACATCTTAGGAAATGGAGAGTTTATCCTAATCGCTGAAGATGAAAAATCCCTTAAAGAATTATTAGACAAAATGCTTACCAAATTAGGCTATAACGTAATTGCTGTAGAAAATGGCAATGAA
>JALNXV010000312.1 GCA_023230175.1 Candidatus Cloacimonadota bacterium | reverse complement strand
GAGTGATATGTAGCATTGATTCAATTGAAAACATTGAATTGAAAGTTGACAGAATCTCAGAATGGTGCAACAATTGGGAATAGCAAAACGTTTTGACAAATTTTGCTAAAAGGAGCACGAAAATGCGAAAACTCATTATTTCATTGTTGGTACTCTGCCTGATTGCTTCTCCTCTTCTCGCCCAGGGCGGAACTGAGAAAGCTTCTTCAGAAGCAGAACCTGTAACCTTGACAGTCCTTTGGTTCAACGACGGAAACGAAAGCGATATCTTCATGGACACCATGCAGGATTACCTTGCTGAGCATCCGAATATCAAGATCGACCTCCAGATTGTTGCGTTTGCCGATTATCAGCAGAAGCTCAAGATGCTGATCAGCGGCGGGAACCCGCCTGATGTAGCAAGAATGGCAACAGCCGATCTGACAGCCCTGATCAATCAGGCACTTCCAATTGAGGACTACACCGACACAAGCGTGCTCGAGCCTCAGTTCATGGAAAGCATGATGGCATATGCCTACAACCCAGAAGGCCAGATCGTCGCCCTTCCGACCGAAGCTACAGCAAATGGAATGCTTGTGAACAAGACAGCATTCAAGAACGCGGGAATAGATGTCGATGAACTCTCCAAGACCTGGACATGGGCAGAATGGGAAGAAGCAGCGAAGAAGGTCGTCGCAGCCAATCCAAATATGAAGTACGGTCTTGCAGTAGACTTCACCCCGCATAGATTCTCTACAATCATGTATCAGTTCGGCGGACATTTCCTCAACAGCGATCAGACTGCCATGGAATTCAACAATCCGGGAACGATCAAATGCCTTGAGTGGTTCAAGAACATGCATGATCAGAACCTGATTCCGAAATCAGTCTGGATGGGAAGCGAAAACCCTGCCGAACTGTTCCAGGCTGGAATCGTAGCATGCCATATCGGCGGAAGCTGGAACGTAAATACATACAAGAAGAACATCACATCATTCGAATGGGGTGCTGTTCAGATGCCAGCCGGCGACATACGTTCGTCAGTTCCTGGCGGAAAGCTGATTGCATCATTCAAAGGATGCGCACATCCGCAGGAAGCTGTTGATTTCATGATTGCATTCGCAGACAAGGCTCATTCCGGCAAATACGACAAGGAAACCTTGAACCTCTCATCACGTGTCGATGCTGACATCCAGTACGATTCAAACGCTGCAGATTTCACAGTGTTCACCAATGAACTCAAGGTCACCCCGGCATACACTGCCAACGAATGGAAGAACCCGAACCTCTCAAAGGTCACCGGATACGCAAAAGAGCAGATCGTTCAGTACCTGATGGGCAACATCGATGTCGAAACATGTGTCAAGAACGTCGATGCCAAGGGTGCGGAATTCTTCAAATAGACTTGAATAACCAACCATCCCCGCTTCGGCGGGGGTGCTTTCCGAGGTGCATGCCATGACAAAATTCAAAAGGGGAACCAGACAGTTCTGGATTCCATATCTTTTTCTTCTGCCGAATGTCCTGATATTCGCATTGTTTGTGATTATCCCGGCGATTCAAGGCCTGGCAATGTCATTCACCGACCAGGGAATATTCACAGAGCCGAAATTCGTCGGATTTGCAAACTTCGTTGAGCTTTTCCATGACGAAGTGTTCTGGATCACATTCAAGAACACACTGGTCTATTCGTTTCTGACCGTAATCATGCTTGTAGCAGTATCACTGCTCCTTGCCCTTCTGCTTTCAAAAAGCACAGTCAAGTTCGAGAAGGGGTTCAGAGCGGCTTTCTACATCCCGTCGCTTCTGAGCATGATCACAGTCGGCATCGCATGGAGATTCATACTAGGCGATGAGATGGGCATCATCAATTACTTCCTCAGGTCTCTCGGGGAAAATGGAGTACCATGGCTTACAGACGGAACATTTGCCATGCTCAGCGTGATCATGGTAACAGTCTGGACATATGCCGGATACTATATGCTCATATTCATCAGTGGATTGCAGGCAATACCAGGCGAGCTGTACGAAGCAGCGAAAGTCGATGGAGCCTCTCCATGGTATTCATTCCGCAAGATAACAATACCGCTGCTTGCCCCTACCACGCTTGTCGTATCGATTCTTGCTACAATCAACGCCTTCAAGGCATATGAGCTCATAACTACCATGACAAAAGGAGGACCTGGGTACGCAACTAAATTCATCGTTCAGCAAGTGTACCAGGTAGCCTTTGCCGAAGACCGCATGGGCTATGCATCGGCAATGTCGATTGTCCTGATGCTGATGATCGGGGCTTTCACAGTCTTCCAGTTTGCAGCAAACAGAGGAGGCAGCGACAATGAATAAGCAAGTGAAAACCGATATAGGAAAGACAATACTTGTTGCGATCCTCGCAATCCTAACCCTGTTTCCAATAATCTGGGTAGTGCTTTCTTCGTTCAAGCCTCAAAGCGAGCTGTTTCAGATTCCAATGTCATTCTTCCCCAGAACATGGACGCTGGAAAACTACTCCGAGTCACTAGGACGCGGAGACTTCCTGCTGTATTTCAGGAATTCTCTTGTAGTGTCAGTAGTGTCCACCGCCATAACAGTTCTGATCAACACAATGGCAGGCTACGCTCTGGCCAAGTTCGTTTTCCCTGGAAGAAACATCACATTCACCATCATGCTTGCAACATTGATGATACCTCTTCAGGTGATAATGATACCGATATTCCTACAACTCAAGCGTTTTGGGCTATTGAATACTCTTTGGGGCATTATCATACCACCGGCAGCTACACCTACTGGAGTATTCCTTGCAAGGCAGTACATGACAACCCTCCCGGATTCGCTGATCGAAGCAGCAAGGATGGATGGTGGCGGAGAAGGCTTCATATTCACCAAAGTGATTCTTCCGATGTCGAAGCCCATCGTCGCAACGATTGCAATCTTCTCCTTCATGTGGAGATGGAATGACTATCTCTGGCCTCTGATAGTCATTTCGAAAAGCAGCAAGCAGACAATTCAGCAAGCGCTCGCCGGGTTCGTGGGGCAGCTTCAGATCAACTGGTCAAACCTGCTTGCAATGACTACAATAACAATACTTCCGGTAATCATCGTTTTCATTGCATTCCAGAATTTCTTCATGCAGGGAGTCACAGCCGGTGCGGTGAAGGGATAACAGTCAATGAAATTTGAATTAAGCTATATTGAGGATTTGCGCATCTCGGATTCGAAAAAGCTGATCTGCCGTTCCAGCAATGGAAGCATGACGGTTTCTTTCCTTGAAAGGGATATGCTCTTCGTTGAATTTGATTTTGACCAGCTCGGGACACCGCAGGCTCTTGAAAAGGCCAGTTCTATTCTCAAAGGGAGTCCGTGCCCCTCTCAGTCAGTAGTTACAGCATCATCAGATGAGAATGCAATAACAGCAGCATCTGGCAATCTTCAGATCAATATATCGAGAATCAATGGAAACCTTGAGGTCCGAAGAAACGGAATCACAGTATTCGGCGGAAACCTCGGAAACAAAGACACTGTGATTCCACACACCCAGGTCAGGACTTTCCGAAACAGTGCAGACCAAAGCTGGTTTGCCAGAATCAACGAGCCTCTGAATGAAGACGACAGATTCTTCGGGCTTGGAGACAAGTCCGGAGTTCCAGACCGAAGAGGAAGAAGAGTACGGATGTTCAGCCGTGATTCGCTTGGCTACGATGCAAAGACCAGTGATCCGCTGTACAAATCGATTCCATTCTTCATCAAGCAGAACCCTGTTTCAGGTGCCATCTGCGGTTTCTTCTACCCTGAAGCTCAGATCAATGCCATCGACCTTGGAGAAGAAAGCCCATTCTATTCATTCGTGGAAATCGAGAACGGCCCTATTGGGTTCTACATCATCCCTGGGGATGATTACGGACAAATCATGCAGTCATACTGCACTGTCACTGGGTTTCCAGCTCTCCCTCCGCTTTTCTCGTTCGGATTCTTCGGCTCCAGCATGAACTATGTCGAAAGCGATGATGCGATGAACAGGATCACCCACTACTTCGACCAGACGGAAGAGAACAAGATTCCCTGTGAAGGGATGTATGTTTCCTCAGGCTATCTTAAAGCAGATGATGGGAAACGGTATGCTTTCTTCTGGAACAAACGCAAGTTCCCTGATTACGGAACATTCCTGTCCAGGCTTCATGACCGCGGATACAACCTTGCGATGAACATCAAGCCAGGATTCCTGACAACTCACCCTTGGTATGAAGAACTGAAGAGCAAAGGATACTTCCTCAAGGATTCCAATGAAAAACCTATCGTGGAATTCTACTGGGGCGGTCAGGCCTCTTTCCTTGATTTCTCAAATCCTGATGCAAAGGAATGGTGGAAAAGCCAGCTCAAGGATAAATACCTGTCACACGGTTGCACAGGAATCTGGAACGACAACAATGAATGCGAGCTGGAAGACCCTGACAATGACAGCAGCCGCACGAAGATGCTCTA
>JALNXV010000311.1 GCA_023230175.1 Candidatus Cloacimonadota bacterium | reverse complement strand
AGCAAACCAGTTTTGATCGTATTCGGGGAAGCTGTTATATGATAAAATTGCACCTGTTTTGGGATTGATTACTACAACTGCCCCGGCGAGATCATTTGGGAATATTGATTGTATATATTCTTGTAGATCAAGGTTAATGGTAAGAACAAGGTTAAATCCGTTGACAGGTTCTTTTTTGTAGTTTTCTTTGAATAGATTGAGGTTTCGTCCATGGGCATCAACTTGTAAGATTTCAAAGCCGGATTTACCTGTTAATAGTCCTTCATAGTATTTTTCTAATCCTAATTTGCCTATTTTGCTGTTAATTGTATAGTCTTCATTTTTGTATTTCTTAAATTCTTCTTCATTAATTTTTCCGACATAACCGGTGAAGTGATTAAGGATGTTATAATTTCTTAATATTTCAGCTTTTAAAAGTAGTTCCGGGTAATAATTCATATTATCAGATATTTTTGCCAGAATATTTAGTTGTAAGTTTTCAGCTATGAGTATTTCATTATATGCACGGTATCTGTTTTCGTAAATAAGATCTTCAATATTTTTCTTTTCGATTGAGAGTGTTGTAGAGAGGTATTCAATAAGCTTTTTTTTATTTTGAATTAGATATGGTTTAAAATAAAGGTTTATAGAGGGAACGTTATTAACTATAGGTTTTAGTTTTTCATCAAGAATCATTCCTCTGGCAGGATTAATTCTTTTAATACGAACATAATTTTTCCTTGAAATCTCTTCATATTTGGGACCGTTGATTATTTGAATATAGAATAATCTACTGAAACCAATTAAAAATAATAAAATAACAGATAATTTAAATATGGTTTCAGGATAAAAGTTTTTGTTATCCATATAAGACAATTTTTAATTTATCAAGTATTGCTAATACGTATATTAATATGAATGAGATTACAGTATTATAGAGCAGTGTTAGAATTATTTTACTTAGTAAATAGAGAGGATCCGGAGAGGAAATTGTAAAATAAATCCATTGGATAAAGTAGTAAAAGAGATTAATAATCAGTAGAGATAAGATTACGGTTATGACTCTATTTTTATTAATGCTTTTATTGTAGATAAAAGTGAAATGAGAAATTAAGAGCATTATAATAGTAGAAAAGCCTAATAATTGGGGATTTATGGCGTCAAGAGCAAGGCTAAAGAAAAAAGTTAATAAGAGGCAATATTTGTATTCAAAATTTATACTTATATAAATGACCCAAGGTAGTAATATACAGGGAGTTATCTGATATAATGATAGTTCGTCAATAAATGTAGTTGAGATGAAAAACAGAATAATTCCGATTAAAAAAAGTTTTAATTTATGCATAAAAATCCTTAGTCAAGATTTTGAAAATCAATGTTAATATCTTCAGCATTTTCTTTTAATAAGACAAAAACAGTTTGCAAATTTAAAAGGTCGCTGAAAGGCATAATGATACCTTTTAGATAAAGGGCATCAGAAGACTCTTCTAAGCTGATTACTTTCCCGATTGGTAAATAAGATGGGAAAACTTGTGATAGATTAGAAGTGACTATAGTATCTCCGATGGCAATATTAGAACCAAATCTCATATATGACATTGAAATTTTATTATAGACATCAGATTCTAAAATTCCTTGAGTCCCGGAATTTTTATTTAAAACTGCTGTTTTGAAACTTGGATGATTTATTGGTAAAACAATTGAGAAATTTTGATAAGCAATGATAACCTTCCCTATAATACCTTCGGATGAAAATACAGGATTATCAATATTGATGCCATCGAGTAAGCCTTTATTTATGATAACAGTTTTGCCGAGAAAGTTGCCGGAAAAACCTATTACATCAGAAATAATATATGGATAGCTATTAATTTCAAAATTTAAGTTACTGCTTTTATATTTATTTAATTTTGTTTCATATTCGACATTTTTTAATACTAACTTAGCGATAGTATTTTTTTGCTCAGCGTTTTCAATTTTTAATTGTTTAATTGTTTTTAGTTCATTTAGTGTATATGTGAAAGGTAAAAAGATAGTTTTGGATAAAAAATCTGCTCGAGATAATCTGTCTTGATAATCTCCGAAAAATAGTACGAAGGCAATTAGAAGTAAAGAAATGAATAAGTATTTGTTGTTTTGCACTTAGTTTATTCATCCATTTTTTTTAATAATACCTCTTTGTATGCTTCAATATCGTCCAAAACCTTTCCGCTGCCTTTGACAACACAAGTTAAAGGGTCAGGAACAACATGAACAGGCAGGTCAACTGTTTCCCTAATTTTTTGGTCTAAGCCTTTTAGTAAAGCTCCACCGCCGGTTAGGACAATTCCTCTTTCTGCAATATCGGCAGCGAGTTCAGGAGGGGTTCTTTCAAATAATCTTTTGATTGCATCTATCATAGAGGTAATTGTTTCTGAGATTGCTTCACGTACTTCGGAAGATGTGATTTTTAAGGTCACAGGATAGCCGGTGACAATGTCTCTACCTCTTACATCCATTTCAAGCTCTTGTTTTAAGGGGTAAGCAGAACCGATTTCTTTTTTTATTTTTTCAGCAGTTTGGATACCTACATAGATATTATTTTTCTTTCTTAGGTAGTTCATTATATCGAGGTCCATTTTATCGCCGCCGAGTCTGATGGAATTATGTATTACGATATGTGAAAGTGAGATGACAGCAATTTCAGAAGTTCCTCCGCCTATATCCATAACCATATTGCCGTAAGGTTTATGAATTGGTAAATCAGCACCTATAGCTGCTGCTATTGGTTCAGAAACAAGGTGTACTTCTCTGGCACCGGCGTGAAGAGCACTATCTCTGACAGCTCGTTTTTCGACTTCGGTAATGCCTGAAGGTACGCACACAATAACTCTTGGTTTGACTAACCATTTTTTCTTTTGAGAACGTTTAATAAGATCATTAAGCATAAGTTCAGTTACTCTAAAGTCTGCGATGACCCCATCTTTTAATGGTTTAATTACTTTGACTTCATCGGGGTTTTTGCCTAACATTTCTTTTGCTTTTGTGCCGATGCTTACGACTCTTTTTCCGTCGGCAGATAATGCTACGACTGATGGTTCATTGATAATGATACCACCTTGTTTTTTATAAACTAAAGTATTTGCTGTTCCTAAATCAATAGCAACATCGCTTGAGAGCATTCCAAAAAATTTACTTAAAGACATAAGTTCTCCATAATAGCTTAATTTTGTTTGTTATTGTGTAGTTTTTTAAAAAAAGTCCAGCTGGTTTCATTTGGTTCTGAGTATTCGTCAGGAGCAGATGAAAATTCCGGTTTATTTTTTTCTACATATTGTTTAATATGAACAGGTAGGTCTTGATATCCGTTATTGAGTTTTTTGCCTACGCAGCTAAAGACTAAGTTTCCGGGGGTATTGCCCATTTCCATAAAAGGCATCCATGGGCTGATTCTTGTCCAGTTAAGATTTGCATTAATTGATTTATTTTCTTTGTTTAAAAGTTCGTCTTTGTTTACAAAGAATTGAAACATCTCAGCTGCTTCGTAGGTATCATTTTGAGAATTGAGAGGGAACTCTTGTATTGTAAGAGGGGAAGGATAGTCAAGAAAGATGTTGAGGTTAAATGACATATTATCCCCTAAATCTGTCGAAGGAAATATTTTATTAATATATGGTTTGTATTCTTTGGGAAATTCAAATGCTTGATTGACGGGATTATTCCAGATATGTACAACTTCAACTGTTTTCTCTGTAAATGGGTTATCCCAAGTATTGAGAATTTTGCCGGTTTGTAAATCTTCATAAAAAGCAGCTTCTTTTGTTAGTAATAAATATCCGTTTTCAGTTTGTTCAAGGCGGGAAATATTAAAGCCTTCAAATTGCATAATAGCTTTGTCCTTTTGGTTAGGGACAAAGCTATATATGTATCCTTTCCACCAATAAACTACTTCTTGTCCGGTTAAATCAGCTCGGGTTTTCAGAAATGATTCTAAATAATCATCAGGATTACTGAGTATCAGTTTTTCATTATGATTATTGCAGGAAATTATAACAAGACTGCTTAACATAATTAGAATAAGAAATAAGTTTTTCATAGAAATATCTCTTAAGATTTTGTAATAATTTCTTTAGTTTCAATAGCAATCATTAATTCTTCATTAGTAGGGACTTTAAGAATTTTAACTTTTGAATCCTTAGCTGAAAGATCAACGATTTCATCATTAAATATTTTATTGTTTTCAAGATTGAGTTTGAGTCCGAGATAGTCCATATCTTGCAATACTAATTCTCTAAGAATAGGCATTTTTTCGCCAACTCCACCGGTAAAGATTAAGACATCTACGCCATTAAGAGCTGCGATATATGACCCGATGTATTTTTTGATTCTATAAGCATAAACATCATGAGCTTGAATAGCTTTTTGTTCTTTTTTTTCAAGGATTTCTTCTTCGATTTCTCTCATATCGTTTGAAATATGGGAGAGTCCTAACATTCCACTTTGTTTGTTGAGGATATTATTAACTTCATCTATT
>JALNXV010000310.1 GCA_023230175.1 Candidatus Cloacimonadota bacterium | reverse complement strand
TATCTTGATGCTTATTAACAAAATAATCTTTTTGAGTTTCTCTTTTAAAATTATAAAAAACTGAATAAAGCATATTATTAGATTCATGATACAGAAATGCTTTATTTAGAATATTATATAATATTCTGTCTTCTTGTTTGAGTTTTAATCTAAAAGGTAAATTCATATAACTATTTAATATAAAATCACGAGTTATAATCTCTTCAGTTTGTTCAATAAAAGCTTTGAGACTTTTATCAATTAATACACGTTGTTTAAAATGAGAATGCTTACTATCATTAATTGTTGATTTAAAATAATCTATAAATATTGAATCAAAGAATATGATGCTATTGTCTTCTTTAATCAATTGCAAGATGGCACTATGTGCCTCATCATAAAATCTAATGTCTTTATTTGCACCTATCTGATAAATCTTATCAAGTAAATAGTTCTGTTTAAATATATAGATGTTATCATAATTATCTAAGTGATTATTATATTTTCTGCTTAGAGTTTTAATATTAATTTCATAAATAGTATTTGTTTCTAAAGAATGCTCTAAATCCTTATCAATAAATGAAGAGATAATATCAGCTTTTTCTATGTCGTTAGGATTAATAGTGAAATGTATTGGTTTACCGGTAAACTCTAAAAATGACTTAATAATTTCAATATTTATTCCTTCAATTTGCCCATTTCGATTTATATATTCATAAGGATAATTATTGTCAGAAACTAAAATAACAAAATCTGTTTTATTATTAATCAGGTTAATTTCATTTGAAGTCAATTCTAATGAAAAAAGAACCCTAAAAATAATGACACTGAAGAAAAAGAATAAAACAATTTTTTTACTAATAAACATATACTATTTTGTGTATAGAAGTTTATCCAATTGTTCAACTAATTGTTTCATTTTAAATGGTTTTACCAAAAAAGCATCTGCCCCATTATCTGAAGCATTAAGCTTCGCTGTTTCAACACTAACTCCGGTTATAACAATGACCGGAAAATTTTTATCTTCATTTTTAATATTTTTTAATAGTTCAATACCATTCATTTTAGGCATATTAATATCTGTTATAAGTATATCACACTTCTCATTTTTCCAGATATCATAAGCTTGTTGACCGTTTTCAGCTTGAAGAATTTCATAGTCAAAATTCTCTAAAAAGTCAGTCAACATAAATCTCATAACTTCTTCATCTTCAGCTATTAATACTTTAAAACTCATTTTACCTCAAATTATAATAGCAGGGTATGCCGTATGACAAACCCTGCTTTATGTTTTATTACATTTCTTTCTTTATAACTTCAGCTAATCTCTTGATACCTTCAATATTCATTTCTTTTGAACAGTATGAGAAATTAAGTCTCATCGTATTTTGACCGGTTCCATCACAATAAAAAGAACTACCTGTAACATAAGCAACCTTTTGTTCAATAGCTTTTTTAAACATTTCACTTGTATTAATTTTGTCAGGACAAGTTAAAAATAAAAATAAACCACCCTCAGGAATAGTCCATTTAACTCCTTCAGGCATATAATCATTAAGTGCTTTTAACATTACATCACGTTTTTCTCTGTAAAGGTTTTTGATAAATTCTATTTTTGGTTGAAGTAACCCTGCTTCTAAATACCGAGCTGCAATTCTTTGGGTAAACGGGGGTGTACATAAATCTGTGGCTTGTTTTGCAACGACAAATTTATCAATGATATCCTTATGTGCAACTACCCAACCAATTCTAAATCCGGGCGCAAAAATCTTGGAAAAGGTTCCTAAATTTATCACATGACCGGAATTATCAAGAGAAAAAATTGTTGGAACGTGTTCACCTTCATATCTTAACTCTCGATAAGGACTATCTTCAAGGATTAATACATCATACTTTTTAGCAAGATTTAAAAGATCAATTCTTCTTTGTTTTGACATTGTAATTCCTGCAGGATTTTGAAAATCAGGGATAGTATAAATAAATTTAGGTTTGATACCTTTTTGACTTAAATCTTTGAGAGTTTTTTCTAATTCGACTACACTCATACCATCTTCATCTAAAGGGACACCAACCATTTTAGCACCATAGCTATTGAAAGCACTTAATCCGCCTAAGTAGGAAGGAAGCCCGCAAATTACAACATCACCGCGATTAATAAATACCTTTGAAACTAAATCTAATGCTTGTTGAGATGCAGTAACTATGACGATATTGTCAATATCAATATCAAATCCTTCTTTTTGATACATCTCAAGAAGAAGTTTTCTTAACAACATATCACCTTCAGTTGCACCATATTGAAGTGCTAAAGTAGCTTCTTCATCCATCATCTTAGCTATGATAGTTTTAAGTTCTTCTACAGGGAAAGATTCAGGTGAAGGCAATCCGCCTGCAAATGAAATTATTTCAGGATTTTGTGTCAATTTAAGTAATTCACGAATTGCTGAACGCTTCATTCCTAAAATATTCTGTGAAAAGATAGCTTGTAAATTGCTAATCATTACATCCTCCATTTTTCTTTTATCTTTATTTTGAGTTTTAATATAATTTAATAACGAACTTTTGTCAAGTTGGAGTTGTATATTTTTTTCTATTTTTTTATCTATATACGCTTCAACATAATACAAATTATCTGTACTATCATAAGTAAGCTCTTGAACATCAGCATTTTTATGCAAGAATGATATCAAATTTTGCATCTCATAAGGTATATAATATTTCTTAAAAATTCTACGTTTATTGATGTATAAATTGATTTCATTTTTTAATTCTTGTATATTTTCACCTGTTTTGGCAGATAAAAAGATACAATTTTTATATTTATTGGACAAATGTTTCTTTTGAAACAAGTTATGTAATGTATTAAAAGTATCACATTTATTAAATACTAAGATTATATCCTTATCAAAAGCATTAATTTCTTTTAAAACATTATTCACTGTTTCAATATATTCTTCTCTGCAAGGATTATTTATATCAACTATGTGCAACAATAAATCTGCTTCTCTTACTTCAAATAATGTCGAATAAAATGATTGTATCAATGTAGTTGGTAATTTTTCTATAAAACCAATAGTGTCTGTTAATATAATCTTTTTATTATTAATTTCTAAATATCTGGTTGTCGAATCCAAAGTAGCAAATAATTTATCTGCGGTATAAATAGTTTCTTTGGTTAAATGATTAAAAAGTGTTGATTTCCCTGCATTAGTATATCCAACTAAACAAACAGAAACAGCATTATCATTATTGGATAATTGACTACGATTTTTTCTTTTGATTTCAGTTGTTTTCTTTATATCATTAAGTTTACTTTTTAGCAGTGAAATCCTCTTTCTTACTGCTCTTCTGTCTATTTCTATTTGCTTTTCACCGGGACCTCTTATCCCGATACCACCCACTATTCTGGAAAAATGTTGCCATAAATTACGTAATTTTGAATAACTATATTCTAACTGGGCAAGCTCTACCTGCAACTTAGACTCGTTCGTCTTAGCGTGCTTTGCAAAAATATCAAGTATTAACTCTGTTCTATCTACAATATTACATTTTGTCTTTTTTGCAATATTTCTTGCTTGTGAAGAATTTAGATTGTCATTGAAAATTAATGTAGTTATGTTATTTTTATCTTTTTCATTAATTATCTCTTGAAGCTTACCACTACCAATCCAATGAGTTGGGTCAGGCTTATCAATCGCTTGAATAAACGTCTTTTCAACTATTATATCTGCTGTTTCAGCAAGACGTTGTAATTCAAACATACTTAATTCATATACATCTCGAGAAATATCCTTAGTATGAATACCTATTAAATATGCCTTTTCCTTTGGAGTAGAAGTAATATATCCTTTAGATGCTTTCATCAAGCCTCATAATTTTTATCACAAAAATACTAAAAAAATATATTTTTCTTTTATTTATCATACCTATGATTCATAAACACGAACTTTTCTTTGTTTCTTTCTCCATTCTAAAAATGATTCTTTTACCTGTAACATAAATAATGTCTTTTGGTCTTCGTTTTCAAAGCCGATTATATCTAAATTATGTACCTTACCATCTTTTGCTTTAAAGGTTTTTTGTGGTAATTCTATTTCATAGTTACCATCTTTATTTAATATAGTTACTTCATTTATAAAAAAGCCCTCATTTGTAATAATCGTAGCTCTTGCTTCAACGATTCCATAATTTACATCACGAAATTTAATTTGCATACTTTTTCCTTTCAATCATTATTCAATTTCAAAGAAATAAATATTAAATAAAATGGCAAGTATTTTTTTTATAATTTTCAAAATACTATTTTTTATATCTCTTTGACTTTATAAACAAGCATTATATCTTTATATTTTCATTAACTTAATAAATATTCTAACAAATAATTGCTAAATGACTTTTAATATTGTTGTTAAACTTTAAAAGTTCAAAAAGTCTGTCTCCGGACTTGATTCTCTAATCACAAATATCGTAGCTTGACCATCCTGGTCGAGAAAAAAGAACGTAGCTTGACCATCCTGGT
>JALNXV010000309.1 GCA_023230175.1 Candidatus Cloacimonadota bacterium | reverse complement strand
TTTTGTTTGATTATTATAAACACAAAAGGTCTTCCGAAACGGTTAACACACCCTTTCGAGTATGCGCCTAGATAGCGAAAACCGGTCAGAAGACCATCTCTGCTATCTAGGACTTAAGCCATGCCTTTTTCAAGGTTTAGGCTAATAATTGTTATATAAATTTTAACAAAATAATCACCAAAAAGTCAATTTTTATAAAATTAGCACTCTCTTGACTTGTCTGCTAAAATGATTTATAATTATATTGTATTTATTACTAAATACGCGCCCGTGGAACGGTCTACGGGATATTATGTTAAACTTTCCTGTAAACCCTGTGCCACTTGGTGCAGAGCTGATAATTCTAAACTGGCAACCCAAATCAACAATAGCCAGTAAGGTATTAGACAGATAGTACAATAACATAATAACATAGTTATTATCCTCGAGTTTTATTCTGGACGACTCCATAGGAGCGGAAAATTTTTTGACCCCTTAATATTGTTTAAGATGCCAGGATCGAGATATTAAGGGTGTGAGCTTATTATGAATTTAGATATAAAAAAATTACAAAATCAATGGTATGAACTAGAAATAGAGAAAATTGATAACGAAAATCCAAAAAATAACAAAAGAAGATACATCCATTTTGATTTTCGTCCGTCAAATATAGAAAAAAAGTCTATTGATTTTGTTTGGAAGCCTGACATTGTTGCCAGGCATTCTTTTTATCCTTTTATAAGAAATACCATTGTTACTAGAAGAAAAAAGGCTGATAGTAGCGGAATTAGAATATTATCACCAAAGCCTAGACCAATCAGCTATGCCTCACATAAAGACTCCCTTTTATTCTCCTGGTATAATTATTATTTAGGTCAATTATATGAAGAAAAAATAAAAGATTTGGACATCAAAAATGCTGTTATCGCCTATCGAACACTTAAAAAATCCAGCGTAGATTTTGCCAAAGATGTTTTTGATTTTATAAAAAATCAGAGTAATAGTATAGTTTTGTGCTTTGATATTCATGGATTTTTTGATCATTTAGACCATAAAATCTTAAAAAATAAATGGAAAGAAATATTGGGAATAGAAGAACAAAATAATCTTCCGCCAGATCATTACGCTATATACAAAGCTCTGACTAAATATTCCACGGTAGAATTAAAAGATGTCAAAACAATTTTTAAAACAAAGACGGGTAGATATTGCCCGCCGGAAGATTTAAGAAATAAGCTTAGTAAAACCGGCTTAATAAAAAAGAATAAAGAACAATTTGGCATTCCACAGGGGTCGCCGATAAGTGCCGGGGCTTCAAATTTTTACATGTTAGATTTCGATAGAACCGTTAATTGTGAAGTTGATAAACTGGGTGGGCTGTATAGGCGATACAGCGATGACATAATAGTAGTTATTCCTTTCTCGGAAAGTGATGATTATAAAAAAATTTCTGATAATTTAGAGTCATTTATAATGGATAAAATAAAAGAACAGAAATTAGAGATTCAAAAAGAAAAAACCGAAAAAAAGATATTTAAGCATAACGATAAAAGACTAGAATGTGTAAATTTTGATTTGAGCCCATCGAAGGTCCAATATCTTGGTATTGTTTTTGATGGTTTGAACCTTGACTTGCGTGGTTCTACTTGGTCAAGATACCATAGAAAATTATCAAAATTTATATCTCTAAAAACGTATAGATTTATAAAAAATGATAAAAAAATTTTTCCAAAAAAACAAATTTATGAAAGATTCTCTGATTTTGGCGATAACAATATCATAGGTTATGCTAAAAATGCCGAAAGAATATTACAGTCAAAGCTGATACATAAAAAAACTACTAAGCACAGGCTAATTGGCACTATTAACAAAAAAATAAAAATTGAGGTCGATAAACAAACAAAAAGGCAAAATTATACTCATTAAGCTGAATAGATTAATTGCGATTTTTATGGTATCTTTAAACATATGCAGGTATTTTTAGATACACAAATACTATTAAATTATTTAAAAGGTAACGCCGATGAAAAAGCGTTTCCAATTTTAAATAATTTATTAAAGGACAAGAAGATTGTATCCTTAGTCACAACACAAGTAATCGACGAGTATTTTAGAAATATTGCAAAGGTAAAAAATGAAAAAATGAAGAATATAGAAGTTCCGTATTCTATTAATTGCAACAGCCTGAAGACATTTAATCAAGAAGTAAAGAGAGTAAGAAAGTCTGTTGAAAAAAGAATAGAAAACATAAAGAAAGAAAAGAATTATTTTAAAATAAGAGAGGAAAATATCAAATATTTTTTTGAAAATTCAGAAATTCTAAAAGATGATCCAGAAATTCTAAAAAAAGCCGAAATAAGGTATCTCAAGGGAAATCCACCGAGAAAACAAACTGAAAAGAATAATTCTTACGGAGATGCAATTAACTGGGAACTATTATTAAAAAATTCTAATAAAAAAGATAAGCTCTTTATTGTTTCTCTTGATTCAGATTATTCAGAAGAGCTATACGGAAAAATAGGCATAAATTCATTTCTTCATAAAGAATGGAGAGGAATATCAAGAAGAAAAATTAAACTTTCCACAACTCTAAGCGAATTTATAAATGACTTTACCGGGAAAAAAGTAATTAAACAAGAAACTATTGATACAGAAAAAGAAAGTATAAAAGAAGAGGAAATATTACAAACAAGCCAAGATGAATTATTGATACATAGAAATCAAAAACTCAAACAGCTAAGAGATTATGTTAAGGGAGCGGTTTCCATGTTGTCCCCCAGAGAACAAAAAATAATTGAAATGAGATTTGGGTTAATTGATGGCGTTCCTCATACATTAAATGAAGTTGGGCAGGAATTTGACGTCAGCAGACAGCGGATTAGACAGATAGAAACTAGAGCTCTGGCGAAAATTAGAAATTTTAAAGTCCATAATTTAAATGATTTTTAAAGAAATCAGAATACTGGAAGTGTTTATTTAGAAATATTATTATCTAAAATTTCCGCCCACTTCTCAATTTCCCTAACAATTCCTTCAAAGTTTTGGGAAATCTCATTTTTAAGGACTACGCTTACAAAAAACAGGCTAAGAGGCCTGTTTTTTGTTGTGATTTAATTTATCTTTCTGTTGATACAATAATCCTAGCAAAGTAGGGTTATTTTTGTTAAGATTAGGTTATAAAATTATGTTTAACCAATAAATTATGCCAGTAATTTGTGTTTTTGGTGATAGCACTGCCTGGGGTGCTTGGGATTTAGACCAAGGTGGCTGGGTCAATAGACTTTGGTTGAATTATGCCAACGGAGAAGAAGAAACATATGTTTACAACCTAAGTGTTTCAGGCGGTACTACTGAAACTATTTTAGAAAGGTTTGAATCAGAGGCTAAGGTTAGAGAAGCCGATGTTATAATTTTTCAATCTGGTGGCAATGACTCGGCCTATGACCATGAGAGTAAAGATCCGCTCGTTGCTAGTGGTCAATTTGCGGATAACTTAGAAAAAATTATTAGCAAAGCCCAAAGTTTAACCAATAAAATTATTTTCATGGGTTTTACTAATTGCCTGGAATCTCAAACTAAACCAGTATCTTGGTGCAACCTGTGTTATGATAACCAACGAATCAAGGAGTATAATGATATTATGAAAGCTGTTTGCTTAAAATACAATCTTCTTTTCATTGATGTTTTTGGGATATTAGATGATGCCGATTTTGTCGACGGGCTTCATCCCAACGCCAGCGGCCATAAGAAAATACTAGAAATGGTCCAAAAACATTTAATGATTATCTAAAAAAGTTCCAACTACGTCCCCATCTCCTTTTGCCGCTATGAAATAGCCTTGAAAATTGCTATTATTGTTATAATAAAATTATGAACGACAGATATTTTTTACATTTAGCAATAGAAAAAGCCAAAGAGTCCTCTCAAGTTGGCGGCTTTCCTGCTGGCGCTGTTGTTGTAAAAAATGGCGAAGTTATATCAAGCGGGGTTAGCGTCGGTGCTAAGCTAAACGACCCAACCAGTCACGCTGAAACAGTAGCTATTCGAGAAGCCTGCGCTAAATTGAAAACAATTGACTTATCGGGAGCAACTCTCTATGCCTCATTGCAACCCTGCTTAATGTGTTTTAGTGTGGCGAATTGGGCGGGTATTTCAAGAATTGTGTTTGGATGCAAAAAAACTATCGAGATGGCTAAAAAAAATTATTATGAAGGAGAGAATGATATTGCAAAAATAAACGAATTAAACAATAGACAAATTGAGCTGGTTTACTTACCTGATTATGAAGCCGAGATGATTAAAGTTGTGAATGATTGGGAAAAGAAATTAGCTGAATTACCTTAAACCATAATTTAATATCAGCTGCTAAAGGGTATAAATTTTCAACACAGTAGTCTACATTTATGAGAGCAGGCCGAGAGGTCTGTTTTCTTTTTGTAGTTTAATTTGTTATAATAGATTAAGTTTTTTGATGAAATTATTAGATTAGGATAAGTATTTTTTAGTACGATTGTTTTATACA
>JALNXV010000308.1 GCA_023230175.1 Candidatus Cloacimonadota bacterium | reverse complement strand
CAGGTTTCGATGATATTTTCAGCTCCATCTTCGGCGGCGGATTCGGCGGAGCCCAGAGGGCATCTTCCGGAGCAGCTGGCGGTGCAGGCCGTGCAGCAAACCAGGGACAGAGCTTCAGATACAATGTAGAGGTTGAGCTTCAGGACGTTCTGACGGAATGCGTGAAGGAAGTCACTTATAACCGTCAGGTTCCCTGTGATTCATGCAATGGAACCGGAAGCAGCGGCGGACAGATTTCGAAGAAAGTCTGCCCTCAGTGCAACGGAACTGGCTATGTGCGGCAGAGCAGCGGCTTCTTCTCAATGCAGCGGACTTGTCCGCAGTGCGGAGGGGAGGGCTATATCATAGACAATCCATGTGCTCAATGCCATGGAAGCGGTCTTATGCGCAAGCAGCAGAAGATCAAGATAAAGATTCAGCCTGGAATCCAGAGCGGTACTGACATCATTCTTCCTGGAATGGGCAATGCCGGTCAGAATGGCGGGACTTATGGAGATCTCTATGTAAGAGTCAATATCAAGCCTCATCAGTACTATGTGCGTCAGAATGACGACCTTTACATTCAGATTCCTATTTCTATCACCCAGGCTTCTCTTGGACTTGATGTGAATATCCCGCTTCTTGGCGGGACAAGCGAGAGCGTAAGCGTTCCTTCAGGAATACAGGATGGAAAGATGATTCGCATGAGAGGCAAGGGAATGCCGCACTACAAGAGCTTCGGAAACGGAGACCTGTATGTGAAATTCCTTGTTGTTGTTCCGAAGCGCTTGAATATCAAGGCAAAGTCACTGATGAAACAGCTTTCAGATGAGCTTGGCGAGGATACATCTCCGAAGCCGGTTCCATTCGAGGAGTAGAAGATGGGAGAGAAGATCACTGGTTTCCATGCAATAGAGGAAGCACTCAAGACACCGAATCCGGGTTCGACTCTTTTCCTCGTCAGAGGAAAGGATGCGGATCAGCGGCTCAAGAATCTGGAGAACCTTGCCAAGGCAAATGGCAAGACATTCGTGAAGCGTCTTTCCGAGAGCGAACTTGATCGCCTTGTGCCTGAAGGCACTGACCATCGTGGTGCTGTTCTGGATTCAGGAGCGTCAAAGGAAGGTCGCGGCGGCTCGGTGAAGAACATATCCGTCAAGGATTACTGTGCCTCGCTCAAGCCCGACGACGGCGCCTTGGTCCTGATTCTCGATGGCATAACCGATCCTCATAACATAGGAGCGATTCTTCGAAGCTGCGACCAGTTCGGATGCGGGCTTCTCGTTGTTCCTCAGCGCAGGAGTGCAAGCGTCAATGAAACCGTTCTCAGGATTTCGTCCGGTGCAGCACGTTATGTTCCGATTGCAACGGTGGTTAATCTGATCCGTGAGATCGATATTCTCAAGGAAAACGGCTTCTGGGTCTACGGATCCGATATGAATGGCACATCCGCCTCTGAGATTAAATTCGCCAAGCGGACTGCAATCGTGATGGGCAGTGAAGGCGATGGCATGAGCCGTCTAGTCGCTTCCACATGCGATCAGATTGTATCGATTCCGATGCAGGGGCATATTGATTCCCTGAATGTTTCGGTCGCTGCCGGGATCTTGATGTACGAGTTCAGAAGGGCGAAATAGCTGTCTGCTGCTTGGCCAAACCCTTGTTATTCGATGGTGCAACTAACAGAAAATGCTCGTTTCTGACATTATTCTGCTGTCTTTATGGTAAATCTTCTTGAAATTCTGTTTGATATAATGAATTTTAATTGTATTATTATTCATTTTCAGGTATTTTTTTCTGAAAAATATTGAAATCAGCAGTTTTCTGTAGTAATGTGATTTCACTAATACATAGAGAGGTATACTATGAAGAAACTTACTACGATTTTGCTCGTCATGCTTGTTTCCTGTTCTTTTGTGTTTGCAAATGGACAGACTGAAGCTGCGTCTGCAACCGCTAAGGATGATTTCCATATCGGTATTGTTACCGGAACCGTTTCGCAGAGCGAAGACGATCTGAGAGGAGCTGAGGCTCTTATCAGTGAGTATGGCGCTGTTGCTGATGGTGGAATGATCCAGCATCTTACTTATCCTGATAACTTCATGGATGAGTCGGAGACAACGATTTCTGTTATCGCCGGACTTGCAGACGACCCGAAGATGAAGGCCATCATTGTCAACCAGGCCGTTCCTGGAACAACCGAAGCTTTCAGACAGGTCAAGGCAAAGAGACCTGACATCATCTGCATCGCAGGTGAAGCCCATGAGGATCCAGGTGTAATTGCATCTGTTGCTGACCTTGCTGTTAACAACGACTTCGTTGCCCGTGGATATCTGATCATTCACACAGCACACGAACTCGGATGCGATACATTCGTTCATATTTCATTCCCGAGACATATGGCTTATGAGACAATGAGCCGCCGTGTTGCAATCATGAGAGCAACATGCGAAGAACTCGGAATGAAGTTCGTTCTTGAGACTGCTCCGGATCCGACAAGCGATGTTGGTATCGCAGGTGCCCAGCAGTACATCCTCGAGCATGTTCCAGAGTGGGTAGAGAAGTACGGCCAGAATGCTGCTTACTTCTGCACCAACGATGCTCATACCGAGCCTCTTCTCAGACAGCTGATCGAATACGGCGGGTACTTCATCGAAGCTGACCTTCCGTCACCTCTCATGGGATATCCTGGAGCTCTTGGAATCGACCTCACCGCCGAAGCCGGAGATTTCCCAGCCATTCTCAAGAAAGTTGAGGCTGCAGTTGTGGAACAGGGCGGCGCAAACCGCTTCGGAACCTGGGCATTCAGCTATGGATACACCGTTTCCGCAGGACTTGGACAGCATGCAATCAATGTAATCAGAGGCGAGAGCGAACTGCTCAAGCTTTCTGACATAATGAAGGCCTATGGCAAGTACACACCGGGTGCAAAGTGGAATGGCTCGTTCTACACAGACACCGCTACTGGCGTGAAGGCGAAGAACTTCGTCTTGATCTATCAGGATACTTACATCATGGGCGGAAAGGGCTTCATGGGAACTACAAACATTGAAGTTCCGGAGAAGTACTTCCTTCTGAAGTAGCAGATTCATTTAGAGATTCATTGGGGGAAGGGCAACTCCTTCCCCCTGTATTTCGTTATCAAGAATCTTGATAAATGGATAGTGTGCTATCTATTTATAGGATATTATTGAATAACGAACTTTTTGAATAAGGATTTTAACATGGGAAATGAAGCCGCTCCTCTTCTGGAGATGCGAAATGTCAGCAAGGAATTCTTTGGAAACAAGGTTTTGTCCGATATAAACTTCACAATGAATAAAGGTGAGGTGATAGGTCTTGTCGGGGAAAATGGTGCTGGAAAGAGCACGCTTATGAAGATTCTTTTCGGAATGGATGTAATCAAAGCGACCGGAGGTTATGGAGGCGATGTTCTGATTGATGGCCAGAAAGTGAGTTTCAATACTCCTTTTGATGCAATCAATGCTGGAATAGGGATGGTTCACCAGGAGTTCTCCCTCATTCCTGGCTTCACTGCAACTGAGAACATCCTTCTCAATAGGGAACCACAGAAACACCATTTCCTCTCCGAAATATTCGGCGAAAGACTGAATCTGCTTGATCGTCCTGAAATGTCAAGGCAATCTGAAGCTGCAATCAAGAAGCTTGGCGTTGAGATTGATCCGGATATGATGATCAATCAGATGCCAGTAGGACACAAGCAGTTCACCGAGATTGCCAGAGAGCTCAGCAAGACTGGCACGAGGATTCTCATTCTTGATGAACCTACAGCTGTTCTCACCGAGCACGAAGCTGAAGCTCTTCTTGCTGCGATAAAGCGCCTGTCTGAGCAGGGCATTGCAATCATCTTCATTACCCACCGTCTTCATGAAATCCTCACCGTATGCGATCAGGTTCTTGTGATGCGCGATGGTCTTATCGTAAAGGACGTTCCGGCTGGAGAGACAAATGTGGCTCAGATAGCAAAATGGATGGTTGGACGTGATGTCAAGAGCGATGCGGATGAGAGCAAAGAGAAGGCTGTCCATCTTCAGAAAGTAGAGGGAAAGCCGGTTGTGATGTCGATAAAGCGGCTCTGGGTTGATATGCCAGGAGAGACAGTCAGAGATGTAAGCCTTGATGTCAATGATGGCGAGATCCTAGGAATCGGAGGTCTTGCCGGTCAGGGCAAGCTTGGGATTCCTAACGGAGTCATGGGGCTTTATCCAGCTGGCGGACATGTAGTGTTCAATGGCAAGGAGATCAAGCTCAATTCTCCTCGTGAGTGTCTGGATGCAGATCTCGCCTTCGTGTCGGAGGACAGAAGAGGCGTCGGCCTTCTTCTGGATGAGACTCTTGAATGGAACATTGCCTTCCCTGCTATGCAGATTCACAACAAGTTCCTCAAGAAAAGACTCGGAGGACTGGTCAAATGGAGAGATGACAAGGCTATTGCCAATGTCACAAAGAAATATGTAGATATGCTTGAAATAAAGTGCACCAATACAAAGCAGGATGCGAAG